>PSML01000026.1:0-29380 GCA_040290145.1 Meiothermus sp.
GGCCACGTGGGGGTCTGCTACATCCCACACTTGAAAGACGTGGGCTTTGCAGCCCCCCACACCCCCTTTTTGTAAGTGCGCTTTCCAACCGCAGCGTGCTCAAGATGAACTCCGCCGATTTTCGCAAGAAGCGTCGGGTCAAAAGCACCCGCGATGGCATGAGCGCTGCGGCTCAGCCCTGCCTCAGCTTCGGGTCAGTTTGAGGTCAGACGCCCGCCCTAGCCTAAACCCCATGAGACTGCACAGCTCCTGGAACCCCGCCGCTCAGATCCCCGTTTATACCTGGAGTCCTTATGTGCTCGACCTCGATCGCCTGCTGAACTGCCTCTCACCGAGCGTGCAGGAGACCCTGAACGTCCAGGGGCGGTACAAAACCCTGCGCACCGGCGAGATCGCCAGCTCGATGGGCGAGCCGCTGGTGGCCTACGTGCACAGGGGCTGGTTCAAACTGATGCGCTTTACCGAGTATGGCGACGAACAACTGATGGCGGTACGGCGCAGGGGATCTTTCATCGGTCTGGAGACCCTCACCCGTCCCCGCAACGCCGCCCCTGAGGTAGTGGCGATTGCCCCGGGCGAGATCACGGTCTGGCCCTTTGAGCTGGTGCAGGAGCTGGTGGAGCGTGAAATCGAGCTGACCCGCTGCTTCTTGCACCTGCTGGCTGACCAGATCGAAGAGGAGAGCAACTTGCGCCACCTCAACCAGTCCACCCGGGTCCCCGCCCGGCTGGCCCGTATCCTCTACCTTTATGCGCTTGAGGAAGGTCAACCCGCCCGGAGGGGGCTTTATATCCGGATGCCCTTCACCCAATACGACCTGGCGCTGTTGCTGGGGGTGCGGCGCGAGACGGTGAGTTTGAGCCTCACCGAGCTGGAGGGCGAGGGGGTGATCCAGCGCACCGGCAAAGACGTGGTGGTAGACGCGGAGCAGATGCCGCGCTTCTTAGAAGGCGAAGGGGCCCTTTACGGCTGCCCCAAGGCTCCTCACATCCCGGTATCGGCTTCCTCACCCCTTTCGCGGGGCGAAACACACCCCTCGAGCCTCGCCGCCAGCGTGTAGAGCTCTGTTGTGGAGCAGGGGTCTATGGCCTCAGCTCGGCACCGGGTGGGGGGGGAGCGCGGCCACTGGCTGTGGTCAGACCGCTACCGTGATGGAGCGGGGTTCCTTGGAGGGGCCAAGACCGTCCCCAGGAGACTATATGGAGTTCAAGTTATTCGCCCCACATCTCGATGAAGTCAAGCTGGTCGGATCGTGGAGCGGTGAGCCGGTCGAGATGCACAAAGACGATAGTGGCACCTGGCGGGCCCGGGTGGACCTCCCCGACGGGCGGCACTGCTACAAATTCCGCCTGAAGTCGCTATCGCCCTTCATGGAGGGCCGGACGGTAGAAGTTACCGATCCACAGGCCAGGATGGTGGACCCTGAGAACGGCGAGGCTTCGGTGGTCGTTCTTGGAAACGGCCAAGATTTGACCACTGCTCCTGACTACGTCTGGCAGCACGATGGTGTGCCTCTTCCTCAAGATGACGAGCTGGTGATCTACGAGCTGCACGTGGGTGAGTTCGCCTGGGAAGGGGACCAGCCGGGGACCTTCGCCAAGCTGTTAGGCAAGCTCGACTACCTGCGCGACTTAGGGGTGAGCGCAGTGGAGCTGATGCCCATCCAGGCTTTTCCAGGTGAGCGTTCCTGGGGCTACCTGCCCCGCCACTTCTTCGCCCTCGAGCCCGGATATGGCACCCCCGAGGACTTCAAACGGCTGGTGGACGAGTGTCACGCTCGAGGGATGCGAGTCATTTTGGACATGGTCTTCAACCACTCCGACACCGAGGCCCCGCTCAACCACATCGACTTCTACTACTGGTACCGCGACTCCCGCGAGGGCGAGCTTTCCTTCGGTCCCAAGTTCGACTACGAGCGCTTCGACGAAACCCTGGGGGTGCGGCCTGCGTTCCGCTTTGGGCTCGAGGTGGCGGCCTTCTGGATAGAGGAATACCACCTGGACGGTTACCGCCTCGACGCCACTGCGGTCTTGGACAACTTCGAGTTCGTCCAGGCCGTGCGCGACTTGTCCAAGGAAAAGGCCGGGGGCAAGCCTTTTTACATCGTAGCCGAGCAACTTCCGGAGAACCCGGCCATCGCCACCCCCGCAGGCCCCGCCGACGGAGCCTGGCACCAAGCCTTCGAACTACAAGTGGTGCCCGCCCTGTGCGAAATGGGCCAACCGGCAACCGCGCTCGAGGCCTTACAACCGCGCAACCACGGTTATGTCTCCCCCGCGCGGGTGGTCAACTACCTCGAGTCCCACGACGAGCACACCCTGATGCGGGTGCTGGCCGAGGCCGGAATCACCGGGGAGCAGGCTTTTCGTAAAAACAAACTGGGAGCCACCTTGCTCTTTACCGCGGTGGGCAACCCCATGCTTTACCAAGGCCAGGAATTCGGCGGGCATCGCCCGCGCGACTTGGAGATACGCCCTTTGCAGTGGGAGCTGCTCGAGCACGACTACGGGCTCCACCTCAAGGAGCACTACGCCTTCCTGGCCCGCTTGCGGCGGGAGAGCCCGGCCCTCAAGAGCGAGGAACTCGAGCCCCTCTACCTGGACGCGGAGGCCGGGGTGATCGCTTACCGGCGCGGTGGCGGCGAGGCCGAGGTGGTGGTGGTGGCGAACCTGCGCGACCAGGACCAGACCCTCACCCTACCCTTCCCCGACGGGGCCTGGCGCGAGCTGACCTTCGGCTATGACCTCGAGGTCAGCGGCGCCCAGCTCAGCGATGCGTCCCTTTCGCCGCGCAGCGGGGAGGACTTTCCGGCCTCCTCGGCGAAGGTTTACCTCCGGCGCTCCTGAGATGCTCCCCTGGTGCCGTCCCCCATCCATCCCGCCGGGCTGAATCCGAGACGGCGGTGCTCCGGGCTGTTCAGCGGTCGCCGCACCCCCCCAGCAAGCTCTGCCCAGAGGGCCCGCGGTGTATGCTTCGCATATAGGTATGAGTACTCCGGTCCCCGAAAAACGCATGGTCAAGCCCAACTTCATCAGCGAGATCATCGAGAATGACCTCAAAACCGGGCGCTACAGCAAGATCGTGACCCGTTTTCCCCCGGAACCCAACGGCTTCGCTCACCTAGGCCACGCCATCGCCAGCTACATAGATTTCGGCCTAGCCCACGACTACGGCGGGGAGTGCCGACTGCGCATGGACGACACCAACCCCGAGACGGAAAAGCTCGAGTACGCCGAAGCCCTCATCCATGACATGCACTGGCTGGGCTGGGAGTGGGGCCAGACCCGCTACGCCTCCAACTACTTCGAGGAGCTTTACCAGATGGCCCTTAGGCTCATCCAAAAGGGTTTGGCCTACGTGGACAGCGTACCGCCCGAGGAGATGGCCCGCCTACGCGGCACGGTGGACCAGCCCGGCACCCCCAGCCCCTACCGCGAACGCAGCGTGGAGGAAAACCTCGAGCTCTTTGCGCGGATGCGCGCGGGGGAGTTCCCCAGCGGGGCCCATGTCCTCAGGGCCAAGATTGACCTGGCCAGCCCCAACATGAAGCTGCGCGACCCGGTGCTCTACCGCATCGTCCACGCCCCTCACTACCGAACCGGCCGGAAGTGGTGCATCTACCCCTCCTACGACTTCGCCCAGGCCACCACCGACGCCCTGGACGGGGTGACCCACTCCCTGTGCAGCCTCGAGTTCGTGGACAACCGGGCCATCTACGACTGGCTGATGGACCACCTCTGGGGTGAACCCCCGCTCGACCAGACCCCCCGGCCCCGCCAGTACGAGTTCGGGCGGAGGAGCCTGGAGTACACGGTGGTCTCCAAGCGCAAGCTGCGCAAGCTCGTCGAGGGCGGCTACGTCTCAGGCTGGGACGACCCCCGCATGCCCACCCTGGCCGGGCAACGGCGGCGCGGGGTGACCCCGGAGGCCATCCGCGGCTTCGCCCGCCAGGTAGGGATCTCCCGCACCAACCGCACGGTGGATATCGGCTTGCTCGAGCACGCCATCCGCGACGACCTGAACACCCGCGCCCCTCGGGTGATGGCGGTGACCCGCCCGCTCAAGGTGACGATCACCAACCTCCCTGAGGATCACCGGGAGACCCTACACCTCCCCTACTGGCCCCACGACGTGGTGAACGAGTCGCCCGATGGGCTCGTCCCCCTGCCCGGTGGAAAACGGGTCAGGCCAGAGGAGGCCACCCGGCCCGTCCCCTTCACCCGCGAGCTGTACATCGAGCAGGATGACTTCGCGGTGGACCCGCCCAAGGGCTTCAAACGGCTCACCCCCGGCGGGACGGTGCGGCTGCGGGGGGCGGGGATGATCCGCTGCGACGAGTTCGTCATGGGCGAGGCCGGTCAGGTGAGCGAGCTGCGCTGCACCCTGCTGGGCGATGCGTCCCTTTCGCCCCGCAGCGGGGTGGGGGCCAAAGCCGGTGGGGTCATCCACTGGGTGAGCGCCCGGCACGCCCTCCGGGCGGAGTTCCGGCTCTATGACCGGCTCTTCCGCGTGCCCCACCCCGAGGCTGAGGCCAAGGAGCTCGATGCGTCTGTTTCGCCGAGCAGCGGGGAGGACGAGATGGAGACCCGGGAAGATGGGGATTTCCTGAGTTTCCTCAACCCGCACAGCCTCGAGGTCACCCACGGCTACGTCGAGCCCAGCGTGGGGCAGGACCCGCCCGACACCCGCTACCAGTTCGAGCGGGTGGGGTACTTTTGGCAGGATCCGCTGGACTCGAGGCCGGACCAGCTGGTGTTCAACCGGATCGTGACCCTCAAGGATACCTGGGGCAAGAGCGCCGAGGGTCAGGGGGCGAGGGCCGAGAGCAAGACGCCAAACCCCCCCTCCGCTCCACCCGCCACCCGCCATCGACCACCGGCTGAACTCACCCCCGAGCAGCAAGCCCAATTCGAGCGGTTCACGTCCCAAGGCGTGGGCCAGGCCGAGGCGCTGGTGCTGGCCCGCGACGCCAAGCTCCAGGCCTACCTCTCCGAAGCGGCCCGGCACGGCCAGATCTCGAAGCTGGCGAGCTGGGTGGTCAACGACCTGGGCGCGGCCATCCGCGAGGGGCGGGTTCGGGTCTCCCCGGCCTCGCTGGCGAGGTTGGTGCGCTTGCTCGAGGACGGCACCATCAGCACCCGCATCGCCAAGGACGTGCTGGCCGAGGCCCAAAAGAGCGGGGCCGACCCGGTCGGGATCGTCGAGGCCAAGGGGCTGCGCCAGGTCTCCGAGGCGGGGGCGCTGGAGCCCATCCTCGAGCGCCTGATGGCCGAGAACCCCGACAAGGTGGCCGCTTACCGGGGCGGCAAAACCGGGCTGATGGGCTTCTTCGTGGGGCAGGTGATGCGCGAGACCCAAGGGCGGGCCAATCCCCAGCTGGTGCAGGAGCTGGTGGCCAAGAAGCTGGGCGGCTAGCCTGGCGCGGGGTGCGATAATTTGAGGGCTATGGTCGAGGTTCAAGGCCGCCACGTTACCTTCATCCCCCCCGCCCAGGCCCGCTTCCTCATCGGCGACTTCACCGACTGGGACAAGAAGCCCATGGCCATCTCGGGGCCGGTCAGGCTGGAGTTCCCCACCGGGGCCTACCTCGAGTACGCCTTCATGGACGAAGCCGGGCGGCCCTTCCCCGATCCGGACAACCCCCACCAGGCGCAAAACCCCTGGTGGACCTACCCCCGCGCGGTCCAGCTGCCCGGCTTCCGCTTCGAGGCCCCGCCGCTGCCGCACGGCGAAGGGAAAGGGGTCCACCGGCACCGGCTCGAGTCCAAGGTGTACCCGGCTCCTAGGCGTTACTACGTCTACGAGCCCTCCGGTGAACCATCGGCCACCCTCTACGTGCAGGACGGGGTGGCCTACTATCGCACCGCCCAGTTCGCCGATGTCGCCCAGGCCTTGCGCGAGCGGGGCCAGATTGAGCCCATCCGGATGGTCTTCGTGGAGCCGGAAGACCGCACCCGCGAGTACACCTTCGACGAAGGTTACGAGCGGTTTTTGCTCGAGGAGCTGATCCCCGCGGTGGAATCGCAGTACGGCCCCACCCCCGAGCGGGCCCTGTGGGGGGCTAGCCTGGGGGGCTTGGCCTCGGCCTGGATCGCCTGGCGCAATCCAGATAAATTCCAGAAGGTTGGCACCCAGTCGGCTTGCCTTACCGCCGAGCCGGGGAGCGACGACCGCTACACCGCCCCGGAGTGGCTCACCGCTCAATACGCCCAATCCGAGCGCTTGCCGCTGCGCTTTTACTGCGAGACCGGGCAGATCGAGTGGCTGCTGGCCCCCAACCGGCGCTTCGCCGCCATGTTGGCCGACAAGGGCTACCCCCACGCCTACCATGAGCGCGCTAGCGGACACAACTGGATGACCTGGCGGCAGGGGCTGGCCCCGGGGTTGCGGTTCCTCTTCGGGGGTTAGGGCGGGGAGCGGCGCCGTTGGGCATCTGGAGTTTGATGGACTATGCTCCGCCGTAGGGGGCCTTTTCGCGTATAGTAAAGCGCTATGGACCTGGCCAGCGCGATCCCCATCCTCCTCACCATCGCCGCGCTCGAGGCCATGCTCTCCGCCGATAACGCCATGGTGCTGGCGGTCATCGCGCGGCCCCTGCCGCTGCGGCAGCGGCCCCGGGCGATGTTCTGGGGGCTGATCGGGGCTCTTTTCCTGCGGGCGGTGGCCATCGCCCTGGCGGTGTACCTGATCCGGTTGTGGTGGGTGGAGGTGCTGGGCGGCTTGTACCTGATGTACCTGACCCTCAGCCACTTCCTCCAGCTCTGGCGCGGAAGCGAAGAAGCCGCCGCCCAAGCCTCCGGCCCCAGGGTGGCGGGGTTCTGGGCGGTGGTGCTGCAGCTCAACCTGGTCAACCTGGCCTTCTCCATCGACTCGATCCTGGTGGTGGTGGCGGTGACCAAGGAGTACTTGCTGGTGACCGGCGGGGCCTTTATCGGGATGGCCCTGATCTGGCTGGCGGCGAGCTGGCTGGTGCGGCTTTTGGACCGCTACCCGGCCCTGGAGTCGGTGGCCTTTTTGCTGGTGGGCTGGGCTGGGCTCAAGCTAGCCCTGGAGGGCTGGGACGGCTTCGCCGAGGGGATCGCCCACCGCGGCGAGTGGGCCCTTCACCTCAGCCAGGCTTTTTTCCTGGGGGTCACCGGGGTCATCTTCCTGCTGGGGTGCTTTTTTGCGATCGGGAGTGGGCGCCTGGCCGGGATGCGTGGCAAATCCGACCGCGAGGAATAACTCCAAAAATTGCATGGCACATGGGCTCGAGCCCAAGACCTGATATAACCTTCGCGTGGAACTGACCGAAGCTATCTTAGCCATTCTGGTCATCGTGGCCCTCGAGGCCATTCTTTCGGTGGATAACGCCATGGTGCTGGCGGTCATGGTCAAACCCCTCCCCCCTCAGCTCCAGAAAAAAGCCCTGCTCTACGGCCTGGTTGGGGCCTACGTGCTGCGGGGGCTGGCGCTGTTGTTCGCCACGGTCATCATCCAGATCTGGTGGATTCAGCTACTGGGCGGGGTGTATCTGGTGTACCTGGCCCTGGCCCACTTCACACGACCCCCCCGCCAGACCCCCAACCCCACCCTGGCCCAGGCCGCGGCCCAATCGTTTTGGCGCATCGTGATCATGCTCAACGTGATCGACCTGGCCTTCGCGGTGGATTCGGTGCTGGTGGTCATCGCCTTCAGCAAAAACTTCTGGGTCATTTTCACCGGGGTGGCCCTGGGCATTTTGCTCATCCGCCTGGCCGCCGGGTGGATGGTGCAGTTCATGGAGCGCTATCCTAAGCTCGAGCGCGTGGCCTACGGCATTGTGGGCTGGGCTGGGCTCAAGCTGAGCCTGGAAGGCTGGAACCACGGCAGCGAGGTCTGGCTGAACCGCCCCGAGCTGGCTTTGCACGTGCCACAGGAGCTTTTTTTGAGCGTGACCCTGGGCATCTTGGTGTTGGGCAGCCTTTGGGCCCTACGCCACCAACACGAAACCTGAGCGGGAGGATCGTGATCTATCCCTAGATGGTGGCCCTGGGAGATGCTACCCTGGCCTTGGTTGGGGAGTCGCCCCCTGGCCGGCCAGCCGTCCGTACGGAGCCCCAGGCTCCCGGTTGGTCGGGGCCGAGAAGGCCTGGGCAAGACCACCACGGCACGAGGAGGCCGTGGTGGACTTTTTATTTTCGCCAAGCGATAGCGGGGGGGCCTTATACCGTATTCAAAAAGATAGTCATCCAAACTAAAAATCTTCAGAGGCTATCTTTTTGAATCCTAGAGCACACCCCTCCCTGACGGTCGGCGAAGGGAGCGGGCGGCACCGCCCTCCGCCACGCGGATAACTTCGGTCGGGTTAGTTCGTCACCGAACGTGACGAACTAACCGAATCTGGTATAATCGCGTCCAATCTGGGGCAAACTAGCTTTTGGCCGGGCAGGGGCTTGGTTTGGGGTATAAAGGGTCTGTGAGCGAGCGCACTTCAGCCAAGGTCGGGGTCATCATGGGCTCCAAGTCGGACTGGGAGACGATGCGGCACGCTGCCGAGATGCTCCAGAGGCTCGGCATACCCCACGAGGTGAGGGTGGTTTCCGCCCACCGCACCCCGGATCTTCTGTTCGAGTACGCCGAGACCGCCCGGGAGCGGGGCCTCGAGGTCATCATCGCCGGGGCCGGGGGAGCCGCCCACCTCCCCGGCATGACCGCGGCCAAAACCCCCCTCCCGGTGCTGGGGGTTCCGGTCGAGTCGAAGGCGCTGGGGGGCCTCGACTCGCTGCTGTCTATCGTGCAGATGCCGGCAGGCATCCCGGTGGGCACGCTGGCCGTGGGGCGGGCCGGGGCGGTGAACGCCGCTTTGCTAGCGGCGAGTATCCTGGCCCTCAAATACCCTCCGGTGGCCCAAGCCCTCGAGGCTTTCCGGGGGCAGCAAACCCAAAGCGTCTTGGCCGAGCCCGACCCCCGCTAGACGTACTTGTGGCCCCGCACCACCTCCACGTTCTCCACAAAGGCGATCACGGCGTAGTAGGGGAAGTAGCGCTCTTGCAGCACCTGCAGGATGCGTTCGGCCACCCCTTCGCTCACGATGGCCTCGAGGCGGATGTTTTGCCCCTCCCAGTCCATGGTGCGCAGGCCCCTCGAGCCCTCCCCTCGGGCCTCGGTGAGGGTATAGCCCTTGGCCCCTTGGCGCCGGATCTCCTCCAGAAGGCGCTTTTCCAGCACCGCCTCGGCCACGATGGTCACCAGCTTCAAGCGCACCAGTTCCACACCTCACCCCCAAAGCCCGTTGGCCAACGCGTAGTACAGCGGGATCCCCAACACCAGATTAAAGGGAAAGGTGACCCCCAAGGAAGCCGCCAAATACAGCGAGGGATTGGCCTGGGGCAGGGCCAAGCGCACCGCTGCCGGAGCGGCGATATAGGAAGCGCTGGCGGCCATGGCGGCCAGCACCACCCCACCCCCCAGCGAAAGCCCCGCCCCCTTGGCCAACATCAACCCCAGGCTGCCATGCAGCAGGGGCACCGCGGTACCGAAGGCCACCAAGCGCCAGCCCAAGCGCCTCAGGTCGGCCAGGCGTCGGGCCGCCACCAGACCCAGCTCGAGCAAAAACAGCGTGAGCACCCCCTGAAAGGGAGCTACAAAGAAGGCCTCCACCTTCTTCATGCCCTCCTCGCCAGAGAGCACCCCCACCAACAGCCCCCCCACCATCAAAAACACGCTCTTCCCGGTCAGCACCTCGCGGAAGGCCTCTCCCAAACGACCTCCGCTGCTGGAGCGCCGGGCCAAGAGGATACCGATGATCACCCCCGGTACCTCCAGCAAGGCCACCAGGGTAGGCATGAACCCCTCGGCCTTGTGGCCAGAGGCCTGCACAAACGCCAGCGCCGCCAGAAAGGTTACCGCCGAAACCGAGCCGTAGTGGGCGGCCAAGGCCGCCGCGTTCACCCCATCCAACCTTAGGAAACGCCGCGCCGCGAAATAGGCCACCGCTGGGGTGAGCAGGCCCAAGAGCAAGGTGGCCAAGGCCGGCAGAGCAATGGCCCGAGCGGACGTATGGGAGAGTTCAACCCCCCCTTTGAAGCCGATGGCGAACAACAAGTAGAGCGAAAGCGCGGCATAAAGCCCCTCGGGAAGGGTCAGGTCACTCTTCAGCCACACCGCCAGCGCTCCCAGGAAAAAGGCCAACACCATGGGGGATAACAGGTTGAGCCGGAGCAGCTCGAGGGCGTCCATCCCTCGGTCTTAGCACAGGCCGAGGGTCTGGTACAATCCCGTACAATGCCCCTAAAATCCAGCCCTCGAGCTCTGGTAAGGTAAAGGGCATGATGCGCTCGTCTGGCCGCGAAGCGGGGAGGATTGGTGTACTGGGCGGGGGCCAACTGGGGCGGATGCTGGCCCTGGCCGGTTACCCGCTGGGGCTGCGTTTCCGCTTTTTTGACACGGCAGCGGACGCCCCCGCCGGGCAGTTGGCCGAACTGCAGGTAGGGGCTTACCACGACGAACGGGCGCTCGAGCGCTTCGCCCAAGACCTCGACCTCATCACCTACGAGTTCGAGAACGTGCCGGTAGAGGCCGCCCGGTTCTTGCAGCGCCTCGCCCCGGTGTATCCGCCGCCCCAAGCGCTCGAGGCGGCGCAGGACCGGGTGGTCGAAAAGACCTTCTTCCGCGGGCTCGGAATCCCCACACCCCCCTTCCATCCGGTGCTGACCCGAAACGACCTGCTGGACGCATTGGAACAGGTCGGCTATCCGGCCCTCCTCAAGACCCGTACCCTCGGCTACGACGGCAAGGGGCAAGCCCAGATCGAGACCGCCGCCGACGCCGACCGGGCCTGGGAAGAGCTGGGGGGTAGGCCGCTGGTGCTCGAGGCTTGGGTGGGGTTCGAGCGCGAGGTCTCGATCCTGGCGGTGCGAGGGCGTAACGGAGAGATGGTCTTCTATCCGCTCGTGGAGAATCTGCACCAACAAGGGATTCTACGGCGAAGCCTGGCCCCCGCTCCGGGCCTGAGCCCCACCCTGCAAGCCCAAGCCGAGGAGTACGCCCGGCGGGTGCTGTTGCAGCTCGAGTACGTGGGGGTGCTGGCCCTCGAGTTCTTCCAGGTGGACGGGGAGCTGCTGGCCAACGAGATGGCCCCCCGGGTGCACAACTCGGGGCACTGGAGCATCGAGGGGGCCGAGACGGGCCAGTTCGAAAACCACCTGCGGGCGGTGTGCGGGCTACCGCTGGGCTCGACCGCCCCGCGGGAGTACAGCGCCATGCTGAACCTCATCGGCAAGCTCCCCCCGATCAAAGACGTGCTGGCCGTGCCGGGGGCGCACCTCCACCTCTACGGCAAGGAGCCCCGTCCAGGGCGCAAGCTGGGGCACGTGACGCTGCGGGCGGAGAGCCGGGAAGAGCTCGAGGGGCGGCTGCGCATCCTGTGGGGGCTGCTGTAGGACTGATGCCCATCTGGCGTCCTGAACCCGGATCGAGGAACGGCTGGCCGGGGAGAGGGGGGTCAGCGTTTGACGGAGGGCGCTGGGCGTCTGAGAATCGGGGCATGGATAGCCTCGCCACCCTCGCCGTCCACGGCGCCAAGGCCGAAAAACCCCAGAACGAGCCGGTCTCCCCGCCCATCTACCAGTCGGCCTCCTGGACGTTTTGCGACCTGGACGAGGTGGACGCGGTGTACGAGGGGCGCGAGGCCGGGGCCATCTACGGGCGCAACGGCACCCCCAACCACCGGGCCCTCGAGGCCCTCTTTGCCGCGCTACACCGGACCCCATCCGCGGTGGCCTGCGCCAGCGGGATGAGCGCCTTGAGCGCGACCTTCTTGGGGCTATTGGGCTCGGGGGACAAGGTGGTGGCCTCGCAAGACCTCTACGGCTCGACCCTGAACGTGCTGCGCGACCTGGGGCGCTTTGGGGTGACCACCGTGACGGTGGACATCGGCGACCTCGAGGGGATGGAGCGGGAACTGGCCGGGGCCAAGCTATTGGTGCTGGAGACCTCCTCCAACCCCCGCCTGCGGGTCCCCGACCTGCCCCGGCTCAGCGAGCTGGCCCACCGGGCGGGGGCCATGGTGGTGGTGGACAACACCTTCGCCTCGCCCTACCACTGCTGCCCATCGGAGCACGGCGTAGACCTGGTGATGGAGAGCCTGACCAAGTTCATCAACGGCCACTCCGACGTGATGCTGGGGGCGGTGGCGGGGGGGCCGGAGCCGATCGAGAAGATCCGCCAGGTGGCGGTGCGCATGGGCCTGGTCTCCAATCCGCACGAGTGCTGGCTGGCCGCGCGGGGGGCGGAGACCCTGGCGGTGCGGATGGAACGGGCCTCGGCCAACGCGCTCGAGCTGGCCAGGTTCTTGGAAAGCCACCCCAAGGTCCGCCGGGTGCACTACCCCGGCCTCCCTTCGCACCCCGACCACCTGACGGCCCGGAAGGTGCTGCGCAATGGCTTCGCAGCGATGCTCTCCTTTGAACTCGAGCCCTCCCGCCAAGCGGTCAACACCCTGCTACACCACCTCCGGTACATCAAGATGGCGCTCTCCTTGGGCGGGGCCAACACCACCCTCTCCCACCCCGCCACCAGTTCACACCGCTTCCTCTCCACCCAAGAGCGCGAAGCTTTAGGGCTGCACGACGGGTTCTTACGGATGTCGGTAGGGATCGAGGGGCTCGAGGATCTGAAGGCCGACCTGGCCCGGGGGCTCGAGGCCCTCCAGTGAGATTGGTGAGTTTCCCACGGAAAACTCCACCCTCCACTATAGGCCATCCCGGCCCCGCGGACCAGCGGACACCCCCATATGGGGCGGGGCGGATCAGGGCATCCTGGGGTGGGAGGTACAGAGCATGCCACTTCTGACGTGTCCGAATTGCAACGCGCCCATGCAGGTCGTCCAGCGGGGTGGGGTCGAGCTGGACACCCGCCCTACGCCAAGCCGCGCGACCCCTACGACACCGATCACGGCTACGACGAGGGGGACCACCGGCGGAAGAAAAAGAGCAAGCTGAGCAAGCTGTTCGATATCTTTGATTGAGAGGCCCGGCGGGATAACCGATATACTCTCTCCAGATAAGGAGGCCACATGGACCGTACCGCCCGGCTCCGCCAGGTGCTCGAGCACGCCCGCAACCACCCGGTTTATGCCCCCAAGCTCGAGGGGATCGACCTGAGCACGATCACCCCCGAGACCATCGCCCGGCTCCCCCTCACCACCCGCGAGGAGTGGATCGCCTATGTCCAGGCCAACCCCCAACCCCCGGCGGGGACGGCCCTGGTGCACCTGACCCCGAGCCCGGTGCTGGGCTGGATGCCGGAGTATCTCTCCCCAGAGGATCTGGAATACCAGGCGCTGGCCCTAGCCGCGCACTTCAGACGGCTGGGCGTGGCCGGGAAGCGGGTCCTGGTGGCCTTCAGCTACCACGTCTTCGCCGGGGGGTGGCTCTTCCATGAGGCCTTGCAAAGGGCCGGGGCGGTGGTCTTCCCCCACGGGCCCGGCGAGGCCGAGCGCATCGCCCAACTGGCCCAGGCCTACGGCTTCGAGGTGCTGGTCTGCAACCCCTCCTTCGCCCTGAAGATCGTCGGGGCGGGGGCCAGGTTCTCGCTCTTGCTGGCCGGGGGCGAGCCCTTCACCAGCGTGCCCGGCTACCGCGATCGGCTCGAGCAGGCCATGGGTGGGGTGGCCTTGGATGCCTATGGAACCAGCGAACTCGGCATCGTGGCCGGGGAAGATCTGAACAAGAACGGGCTGCTCGAGGCCCAGGAGATGGCCATTCTGGAGGTCTTGGACCCGGAGACCCTCGAGCCCACCCCCGACGGCGAGAGGGGCGAGCTGGTGGTGACCGCGCTCTCCCGCACCCTGATGCCCATGATCCGCTTCCGCACCGGGGATTTGGCCATCGCAGTGCACGAGAACGGGCGGGTGCGGCTCCCCCGGGGGGTCTTCGGGCGCACCGACCTGATGGTGAAGGTCAAGGGGGTCAAGCTCTACCCCACCGAACTCGCGCCGATCCTGGGGGCCTTTGGCCTCGACCCCCGCGGCGGGGCGCAACTGGTGGTGGAGACCAAGGAGGGCGGCACCGACAAGCTCACCCTCCGGCTCAAGGCCGAGCAGGTTCCCCCCGCGCTGGGTGAGGCCCTGCAGCGGGCCACCGGGATCAAGCTCGACGAGATCGTGGCCGACCCGGCCTTAGAGGGGCCGCCCTTGGTGGATAAACGCTTCAGCCCGTCGGATTGACCGACCGCTACCGCCCCGTCACGATCCCCCCGCTTGCGGTACGGTCAATCCCCTGAGCATATTCGCTCCAACGAAGCCTCCCACTCCCGCTTACATGGAGAGGGTTGTAAGATGTAGCGGACAAAACCTGCCTTCGTGCCACCTCTCACACCTCATCATGTGAAGCCTGGCACGAACAGCAGAGGCCAAGCAGGGATCAAGGAGGAACGGTTTTGGCACCTATCTCGGAGTACATCAACGTGCTGGTCTACCTGGCCGTCGCGCTGGCCATCGGGGTGCTGGCGGTGGTGGTAGGGGCGGTGTTGGGCCCCAAGCGTCCTAGCCGGGCCAAGCTGATGGCCTACGAGTCGGGGAATGACCCCGCCGGGGAGGTCAAACGTTTCCCGGTGCATTTTTACGCGGTGGCCATGCTCTTTATCATCTTCGACGTAGAGGTGGCCTTCTTATGGCCCTACGCCCTGAGCGCAGGTGGTCTGGGCCTCACCGGCTTCTACGTGCTGCTGATCTTCACCGCGTTGCTGTTGGTGGGCTTTCTCTACGAGTGGTTCAAGGGAGTGATGAAATGGCGCTAGCCAGCGCTATACCCCCTGTGACGTACGGCCTTCCCGGAGGAGACTAAATGCCTTCACTGCCTGACCTCTTCAGCAAAGACGTGCAGGAGCTCGAGAACGAGGGGATCTTGTTCACCACCCTGGAGAAGCTGGTGGCCTGGGGCCGCAGCAACTCCCTGTGGCCCGCTACCTTCGGTCTGGCCTGCTGCGCCATCGAGATGATGGCCTCTACCGACGCCAGAAACGACCTGGCCCGCTTCGGCTCGGAGGTGTTCCGGGCAAGCCCCCGCCAGGCCGATGTGATGATCGTGGCTGGGCGTCTCTCCAAGAAAATGGCCCCGGTGATGCGGCGGGTCTACGACCAGATGCCTGACCCCAAGTGGGTCATCAGCATGGGGGCCTGTGCCTCTTCGGGGGGGATGTTCAACAACTATGCCATCGTGCAGAACGTGGACAGCGTGGTCCCGGTGGACGTCTACGTACCCGGCTGCCCACCCCGCCCGGAAGCCCTCATCTACGCGGTGATGCAGCTTCAGAAAAAGGTTCAGGGCAAAGCCCGCGACGACCAGGGGCGCAAGCTCCCGCCCGTTGAAGCCTGGAGGCGGTAGATGACCCGGCTTGAGGGAGTGCTCAAGATGGCCCTAGCCAAGGGCTGGAAGACCGAAAAGCAGCACGGCAACACCTGGGTGGTGCTCCCCCGCGAGGAGTTCAAGGCCCAGATGCGGGCCTTCCAGGACCTGGGCTTCAACTACCTGGCCGACGTGGTGGGCATCGACTACCTCACCTATCCCGAGCCCAAGCCCGAGCGCTTCTCGGTGGTCTACGAGCTGGTCTCGCTCCCCGGCTACCGAGGGGGGGATGGCAGCCGGATGTTCGTGCGGGTCTATGTGCCGGAGAAAGACCCGGTGCTCCCCACCGTGGTGGACTTGTGGCTCTCGGCGGACTACCTCGAGCGCGAGGTCTACGACATGTTCGGCATCCGCTTCGAGGGTCACCCGGATCTGCGCAAGATCCTCACCCCGGAAGACCTCGAGGGCCACCCCTTGCGCAAGGACTACCCGCTGGGCGAGACCCCCACCCTCTTTAAGGAGGGGCGCTTCATCGACCCGGCGGCCTTCCGGGCCGGCCTCACCGGACAGGATAGCGGCATGACCGGCTGGCGCGGCGGAACCCGGCGGGGCTACCAGGACGTTTACGCCGAGATCCAACAGGTCAAGAAGGAGGACCGATGAAACCGGTCAGCACGCCCGCCGCCTCGGTGCCCCAGGTCGAGACCCCCGACCTGCCCACCGAGCTGCGCAGCGAGGTCATGACCCTCAACGTGGGGCCGCAACACCCCTCCACCCACGGCGTGTTGCGGGTGGTGGTGACCCTCTCGGGGGAGGAGCTGCTCGAGCTGGTGCCGCACATCGGCTACTTGCACACCGGCTTCGAGAAGAACATGGAGAACCGCACCTATCTGCAAAACATCACCTACACCCCGCGGATGGACTACCTGCACTCCTTCGCCCACGACCTGGCCTACGCCCTGGCGGTGGAGAGGCTGGTAGGGGCCGAGGTTCCGCCGCGCGCCCAGACGATTCGGATCCTGCTCAACGAGCTTTCCCGCATCGCCAGCCACCTGGTCTTCCTGGGGACCGGCCTCCTGGATTTCGGGGCGCTTACCCCCTTTTTCTATGCCTTCCGCGAGCGCGAGGCGGTGCTCGACCTCTTCGAGTGGGTCACGGGCCAGCGCTTTCACCACAACTACATCCGCATCGGCGGGCTCAAAGAAGACCTGCCGCCGGAGTTCTTGGGCGAGGTCAAGAAGTTTTTGCAGATCATGCCCCACCGCATTGACGAGTATGAGAAGCTCTTCAGGGAAAGCCCCATCTTCTACGAGCGGGCCAAGGGCATCGCGGTGATCCCCCCCGAGGACGCCATCAACCTGGGGCTCACCGGCGGCAACCTGCGGGCCAGCGGGGTTGACTACGACGTGCGCAAAGCCTACCCCTACGCCGGGTACGAGACCTATAGCTTTGATGTGCCGCTGGGGCAAAACGGGGATATCTTCGACCGCATGGTGATCCGCATCCAGGAGATGCGCGAGTCGGTGAAGATCATCCGTCAGGCGGTGGAGCGGCTGGAGGGGATGGGCCAGGGCCCCATCCGCGACCCTAACCCCCAGATCTCGCTGCCCCCCAGGAGCCTGCTCGAGACCAGCATGGAGGCGGTCATCTACCACTTCAAGCTGGTCACCGAGGGCTTCCACCCGGCCTCGGGCGAGGTGTACGTGCCGACCGAAAGCGCCCGCGGGGAGCTGGGCTACTACATCATCTCCGACGGCGGCTCGATGCCTTACCGGGTCAAGGTGCGGGCCCCCAGCTTTGTCAACCTGCGGGCTTTGCCCTATGCCTGCAAGGGCATCCAGGTGCCGGACATGGTGGCGGTGATCGCCTCCTTGGACCCGGTGATGGGGGACGTGGACCGATGAATCGATGAGTCGTATGTCTTACGTCCTGCGCCAGGTGCCGAACGCGTAGGACGTAGGACGTAAGACGTAAGACGGAGGAAGAATGGGATTCTTCGACGACAAACAGGAATGGCTGGCCGAGGTCTTCAGCCAGTACCCCCCCGAAGGGCGGCGGGCGGCCTTGATGCCCCTATTGCGCCGGGTGCAGCAGGAGGAGGGCTGGATCAGCCCCCTTCGCCAGGAGGAGATCGCCCAGCTGGTGGGCACCACCGCCACCGAGGTGGCCGGGGTGATGAGCTTTTACACCTACTTCCAAAGCCTCCCCACCGGCAAATACCACCTCCAGGTCTGCGCCACCCTCTCCTGCGCCATCGGCGGGGCCGACGAGCTATGGGATGAGCTGGTGCAGACCCTGGGGATTCTTCAGGGCGAGGTGACCCCGGACGGGCTCTTCTCGATCCAGAAGGTGGAGTGCCTGGGGAGCTGCCACACCGCCCCGGTGGTGCAGGTGGGTGACGAGCCCTACGTGGAGTGCGTGACCAAAGCCCGGCTTCACGCGCTCTTACAGGGCCTGCGCGAGGGTAAGCGGCTGGAGGAGATCCGGTTGCCGGGCAAGGCTGGGCACGTGGTGCACAACGCCGGCGACGAGGTAGTGGCATGAGCGCTCCCGTTTTCAGCGGCCCCATCGTCTCAGGGCGCGATCCCCGCTTCGAGAGGACCCTCTACAAGCACGTGGGCGTGAAGGATAGCTGGACCCTCGAGTACTACCTCTCCCACGGCGGCTACGGCGCAGCCAAGAAGGCCCTGGCCATGACCCCCGAGCAGGTGGTGGAAGAGGTGAAGAAGTCCGGGCTGCGCGGGCGCGGCGGGGCTGGGTTCCCCACCGGGCTCAAGTGGAGCTTCATGCCCAAGCCCTCCGGCAAGCAGCACTACATCGTCTGCAACGCCGACGAATCGGAGCCGGGGAGCTTCAAGGACCGCTACCTGATGGAAGACGACCCACACCAGCTCATCGAGGGCATGATCATCGCCGGGTACGCCATCCACGCCACCAAGGGCTACATCTATATCCGCGGCGAGTACCGGCGGGCCTACGACCGGCTGATCGGGGCCATCCAGGAGGCGTACGCCAAGGGCTACTTGGGCCAAAACCTCTTCGCTTTAGGCTTCAGCTTCGACCTCTACGTCCACCGGGGGGCCGGGGCCTACATCTGCGGCGAGGAGACCGCGCTGATGAACTCCCTGGAGGGCCTCCGCGCCAACCCCCGCCTCAAGCCGCCCTTCCCCGCGCAAGCGGGCCTGTGGGGCAAACCCACCACCATCAACAACGTGGAGTCGCTGTGCTCAGTGGTGCATATCCTGGATCGGGGGGCGGACTGGTTCGCGCTGATGGGCACTGAGAAGTCCAAGGGGCACAAGCTCTACCAGGTCTCGGGGCCCTTCAAGCGCCCCGGCGTGTACGAGCTTCCCATGGGCACCACCTTCCGCGAGCTGCTCTACGACTGGGCCGGGGGGCCTACTGAGCCCATCCAGGCCATCATCCCCGGCGGCTCCTCCTGCCCTCCCCTGCCCTGGAACGACGACACCCTGGATACCCCCATGGACTACGAGTCATTGGTGGCCAAGGGGTCGTTGCTGGGAACCGGCGGGGTGATCGGCATTCCCGCCAGCATGAGCATGGTGGACGCTATGTGGAACGTGACCCGCTTCTACGGCCACGAATCCTGCGGCAAGTGCACCCCCTGCCGCGAGGGGGTCTCGGGCTGGATGGTGGGGCTTTTTGAGAAGATCGGGACCGGGCGGGGCCGGCCGGGCGACGTAGAACTTTTGGAAGACCTCCTCGACCAGATCGAGGGGCGTAGCTTCTGCGCCTTGGCTGACGCCGCCTGCTGGCCGGTGCGCGGCAGCCTCAAGCACTTCCGCGAGCAGTACGTGGACTTGGTGGAAAACGCTAGGGCCGTCGAGCGCACCGTCCCCCGGTGGAGGTAAATGGATGCCGAGAGTAACGATTAACGGCAAGGTCGTCGAAGTCCCCGCGGGCACCAGCGTGATGGACGCGATATTCCACGCCGGGGACGACGTACCGCTGTTCTGCTCCGAACGCTACCTATCCCCGGTGGGGGCCTGCCGGATGTGCTTGGTCAAGGTGGGAAACCCGCGCAAGGGGCCAGACGGGAACTGGATCTTGGACGAGAATGGGACGCCCAAGATCTTCTGGATGCCCAAGATGCAGGCTTCCTGCGTCACCGCGGTGAGCGACGGGATGGTGGTGGACACCCTCTCCGACGAGGTCAAGCACGCCCAGTCGGGGATGGTCGAGCTCACGCTGGCCAACCACCCGCTGGACTGCCCGACCTGCGACAAAGGAGGGGCTTGCGAACTGCAAGACCGCAGCTACGAGTACGGGCTTTACGAGAAGTTCTATCAGCCCAACCCCGCCGAGCTGCCCCTCTACACCCGCTTTGAGCTGACCCGCCGCCACGAGGACAAGCACCACCCGCTCTCAGCGTTTATCGTCCTCGACCGCGAGCGCTGCATCCACTGCAAGCGCTGCGTACGCTACTTCGAGGAGATCCCCGGCGACGAGGTATTGGACTTCATCGAGCGCGGCGTGCACACCTTCATCGGCACCGACGACGAGGGACTGCCCTCGAACTTCACCGGCAACATCACCGATATCTGCCCGGTGGGGGCTTTGCTGGACCTCACCGCGCGCTTCCGCGCCCGCAACTGGGAGTACGACGTCACCGAGACCACCAGCATGGACGACGCCGCCGGGGCGGGGATCCTGGCCGACGCCAGGAGCGGCAAGCTCGAGCGCATCCGCGCCGCCCTTCGCCCCCAGACCAGCCAGATCTGGATCTCCGACGCGGCCCGTTTCGGACACGAGTGGGTAAACCAAGACCGGGTGCTGGGGCCTTTGGTGCGCAAGGGCGGTAAGCTGGCCCCGGCCAGTTGGGAAGAGGCCGCCGCGGCCATCAAAGCCGGGCTCGGCGGGATCGGTAAGGCCGAGATCGGGATCTACCTGGACGGGAAGGCCACCCTCGAGGAGGGCTTGGCCGCGGCCTTGCTGGCCGACACGCTGGGCACCCCGCACAAAGACTTCGCGGGCCGGACCGCAGCCTTGGCCTCCGGTTTCGCCCCGGCGACCTTCCAGGACCTGAGCGAAGCCCAGTTCACCCTGATCCTGGGCGACCCCAGCGAGGAAGCCCCCACCCTGCACCCCCGCCTCTCCGAGTACAGCCGGGGTCTTAAGCCCCCCGCGCCGCTCAACCACGGGATCCCCCTGGCCGACCTCAGCATCAAGGAGCGGATGGAGCGGGACAAACGCAGGCTGGCCCACTTCAATACCTATCCGGCCCAGCTCTTCAAGTGGGCGGGGGCCAGCGGGGTGTGCGCGCCGGGGCAGGAAGCGGCGGTGCTGGCGGCCTTGTTGGGCCAAGGCGAAGCCCCCCAAGGGTTGGCCGACGCGATCGCCTGGACAAAAACCCGTTGGAGCGAGGCCGAGCGGGCCGTGCTCATCCTGGGCGCGGGCGTGCTCAACAACCCCGACGCCGCCGCTAAAGCCAGAGCCCTCGCCGAGCAGAAAGGGGCCAAGGTCATGGCGATGACCCCGGCTGCCAACGCCCGGGGCCTCGAGGCCGTGGGTCTTTACCCCGGTAAGGGGGGCTTGGACTGGACCCAGGCCGGGCTGAAAGCCGCCTACTTCGGCTACCTCCCCACCGAGGAGCAACTCCAGCAGACCGGGTTCCGCATCCTCCACCTCACCCACCTCTCCCCGTTGGCGGCCCGTTACGCCGACGTGGTGCTGCCCAACCAGACCTTCTACGAAAAGCGGGGCACCACGGTGAACCTCGAAGGGCGGGTGCTCGAGCTCCAGCCCGCTGGGATCAATAACGGCGAGGCCGACGGGGCGGTGGCGGCCCTGGCCCTCCTGGCCGACGCGGTGGGGGTCAAGCCCCCGGTGCGCCTGCTGCGCCAGGCCGCCAGGCTGCTCGAGGAAAGGCACCGGCTGCCCAAACCCTTTGGCCTGTGGCGGCCCCAGGTTAGTCCCTCGGTCCCCAGCCCCCGTCCTGCGGGCTTGGGCAATCTTTACCTCAAGCCCTCCATGTGGCGGCGCGAACAACTGGTGGATGAAGTGGCCCGGGCCGTCCGGCTCCACCTCGAGGCCCACCCCGAGACCGCGCGGGCCGAAGGGCTTTTGGAGGGGGCAACGGTGGAGCTCGAGACCCCCGCGGGCCCCCTCTCGGCTACCGTCCGGCTCGACGACCGCTTACCCAAGGGCTTTCTCTTCGCCCCGGCCCTGGGGCCGTGGGTAGGGCAGACCGTGGCGGCCCGGGTGCTGGTCCCGGCGGGAGGTGAAGGATGAGGACGCAACATGCTGGTCAAAGCCTATGGTCTGTGGCGGCTGGCGTTTTGCTCGTCGCCTTGAGCAGCCCCGGCCTTGCCCAAACCACCGCGGACGACTATCCCCAAGACCCGCTGTGGCTCGTCGCGGTCAAGGCTTTCTTGGTGATATTCGGCCTGCTTACCGCATTCGCCTACATGACCCTCGTCGAGCGCCGCCTCCTGGCCCGCTTCCAGGTGCGGCTGGGACCGAACCGGGTAGGCCCGCTGGGGCTCTTGCAACCCCTGGCCGACGCCATCAAGTCCATCCTCAAGGAGGACATCATCCCGACCCGCTCGGACAAGCTGGTCTTCGTGCTGGCCCCGATCATCTCGATCACCTTTGCCCTGGTGGGCTTTGGGTTGATCCCCTTCGGGCCGCCGGGATCCTTCTTCGGCGGACACCCCTGGGTGATCAACCTCGACGTGGGGATCCTCTACCTTTTCGCGGTGAGCGAGATGGCCGTGTACGGCATCTTCCTGGCCGGGTGGGCCAGCAACTCCAAATACAGCCTGCTGGGCTCCTTGCGCTCTTCCGCCGCGCTCATCAGCTACGAGCTGGCGCTGGGCACGAGCCTCTTGGCCCCGGTGCTGGTGGTGGGCAGCCTGAACCTCCGACAGATCGTGGACTGGCAGGATACCCACGGCTGGCTGATCCTCTTCGCCCCCATCGCCTTCGGGGTCTTCGCCATCACCTCGATGGCCGAGGCCGCCCGCACCCCCTTCGACCTCCCCGAGGCCGAGCAGGAGCTGGTGGGCGGGTACAACACCGAATACGCCTCGATCAAGTGGGCTCTGTTCCAGATGGCCGAGTACGTCCACCTCATCACCGCCTCGGCCCTCATCCCCACCATCTTCCTGGGCGGCTGGCGAATGCCTGATCCGATCCCCGACATCCCCTACTTGTGGATGTTCCTCAAGATCGCCCTCTTCCTCTTCATCTTCATCTGGATCCGCGCCACCTGGTTCCGCCTGCGCTACGACCAACTGATGCGCTTCGGCTGGGGCGTGCTCTTGCCGGTCGCGCTCTTGTGGTTCCTGGTCACCGCGCTGGCGAAGGTGCTGGGGGCCAGCAACACCGCCCTGATCTGGCTCTCGCTCCTGGGCATCGCGGTGATCGTGGCGATCATCGTGATCCGGGGGATCCAGGTGCGAAGCGCCACCCCTAGGGCGAAAGGAGTGAGAGCATGAGCAGTGTGGCTGCACTGGCCCAGAGCCTGGGGATCACGCTCAAGGCCCTGTTTTCCAAACCGGTGACCATCCCCTACCCCGATGCCCCGGTGCCGCTCAAGCCCCGCTGGCACGGGCGGCACGTGCTGACCCGGCACCCAAGCGGCCTGGAGAAGTGTATCGGCTGTAGCCTCTGCGCGGCGATCTGCCCGGCCTACGCCATCTACGTCGAACCCGCCGAGAACGACCCGGCCAAGCCCACCAGCGCGGGCGAGCGCTACGCCAAGGTCTACGAGATCAACATGCTGCGCTGCATCTTCTGCGGGCTGTGCGAGGAGGCCTGCCCGACCGGCGCGGTGGTGCTGGGCTACGACTTCGAGATGGCCGACTACCGCTACTCCGACCTCATTTATGGCAAGGAGGACATGCTGGTCGAGGTACAGGGCACCAAGCCTCAGCGCCGCGAAGCCGTCTATACCGGCAAGCCGGTCAAGCGGGGCTACACCGTGCCCTACGTGCGGGCCGAGCTGGAAGGCTTCAAGGCCCCGCTGCGCCAGACCGTCGGCGGGGTGGAGCGAGAGGAAACCGGCCATGACGAGCCGCTAGGGAGGCACTGATGGGCTTCTGGGAGATCCTAGCGGCCGCGCTGCTCCTCGTCACCGCCCTGCTGGTGGTAACGGCCCGCAACGCGGTCCACGCCGCCCTGGCCTTGATCGCCAACTTCCTGGTGCTGGCCGGGGTATACATCGCGCTGGATGCCCGCTTTTTGGGCCTGGTGCAGGTCATCGTCTACGCCGGAGCCATCGTGGTGCTCTTTCTCTTCGTGATCATGCTGCTCTCGGCAGCCCAGGCCGACGTGGGCATCAACCCGCTCTCGAGGCTCACCCCGGTGGCCGCCCTGGGGGCCATCGCCCTGGCTGCGGTGCTGATCGTGGCCACCCGCAACCCCCCGGCTTCGCAACCGGTGGGCAACCTGAACGGCGGGCTGCCGCAAGCCATCGGGCCGGTGCTCTACGGCCCCTGGCTCTACGCGCTCTTGGCGGTGGGTTTTTTGCTCCTGGTGGCGACGGTCGCCGCGGTGGCGCTGGTTCAGCCGGATAAACCGCTGGACGCGCTCACCGACGAGGAGAAAGCTCGCCACACCCCCGCCTCCAAAGAGGAGGTGCGCCGATGAACCTCTGGCTCGTTACCTCCGCCCTCATGTTCGCCATCGGCGCGTTTGGTGTGCTGACCCGTCGCACCGCCATCCTGGTCTTCCTCTCGGTGGAGCTGATGCTGAACTCGGCCAACCTGGCCCTCATCGCCTTCGCCAAGATGTACGGCTCGCTCGACGCCCAGACCGTGGCCCTCTTCGTCATCGCCATCGCCGCCGCCGAGGTCGCGGTGGGGCTGGGGCTCATCGTGGCCATCTTCCGCCGCCGGGAGAGCACCGGGGTGGACGAACTCCAGGGGTTGAAGGGGTAGAGATGGTTCGACTTATCCGTCCGGTATCAAAATTTGGCAAGTCTCGTACGTCATGGGCCGTATGTCCTACGTCGGGAGAAGGTCTTTGGCGTACGACGCACAGCGTAAAACGCTCGGCGCCTCACCTTCCGCTGGAGGCACGATAGATGGGCTGGCTACTCTTACTCACTATCCTCCTGCCCCTGTTGGGCTTCGTGCTGCTGGGGCTATTCGGCAAGCGCATGAAGGAGCCCTTGCCGGGGGTGATCGCTTCGGGGCTGGTGCTCGCGAGCTTGGTGCTGGGGGCGGTGCTGCTGGCCGGGGGTGGGGCCCAGTGGGCCATCCCCGACTGGCTCCCCGGCATCGCCTTTAGCCTAAACCTCGACCACCTCTCCGGGCTGATGCTCCTGATCGTGACCGGGGTGGGCTTTCTGATCCACGTCTACGCCATCGGTTACATGCATGCTGACGCCGGCTTCAGCCGCTTCTTCGCCTACCTCAACCTCTTCATCGCGATGATGCTCACGCTGGTCCTGGCCGACAACTACGTGGTGATGTTCATCGGTTGGGAGGGCGTGGGGCTGGCTTCATACTTGCTGATCGGGTTCTGGTATCAAGACCGGGTGAACGCAGACTCGGCCCGCAAGGCCTTTATCGTCAACCGCATCGGCGACCTGGGCTTCTTGCTGGGCATGGGCCTGCTGTGGGCGATGTTCGGAACCCTGGGCATCTCCGAGATCAATGCCAAACTCGAGGAAAACCTCTTCATCCCCGCCGGGCTGGGGCTGGCGGCCTTCTTGCTCTTCGCCGGGGCCGTCGGCAAGAGCGCCCAGGTTCCTCTGATGGTCTGGCTGCCCGACGCCATGGCCGGCCCTACCCCGGTCTCGGCCTTGATCCACGCCGCGACGATGGTGACGGCGGGCGTGTACCTCTTGGCCCGCAGCAGCTTCCTCTACATCAACGTGCCGGAGGTCTCGCTGTGGATCGCCATCCTGGGGCTCCTCACCGCCATCTACGGGGCGCTCTCGGCCTTCGGGCAGCAGGATATCAAGCGCATCGTGGCCTACTCGACCCTCTCCCAGCTCGGCTTCATGTTCGTGGCGGCGGGGATGGGGGCCTACTGGATCGCCCTCTTCCACGTGCTCACCCACGCCTTCTTCAAGGCCCTCCTCTTCATGGCCTCGGGCTCGGTGATCCACGCCCTGGGCGGCGAACAGGACATCCGCAAGATGGGCGGGATGTGGCGCTACCTGCCCCAGACCCGCTGGCACGCCCTGGTCGGGGCTTTGGCCCTGGGCGGATTTCCCTTGCTCTCGGGCTTCTGGTCGAAGGACGCCATCCTCTACTCCACCCTCTTCTACAGTGTGAACTCGAGCGTGGTCTTCTACGTCTTGCTGCTGGCCACCGCCTTCCTCACCGCCATGTACTCGATGCGCTGGTTTGTGACGGTGTTCTTGGGCCAATACCGCGGGCACGAACACCCTCATGAGTCCCCCAAGGTGATGCTCTTCCCCAACCACCTCCTGGCCCTAGGTGCAGTCTTCATCGGCTTCATTGGCCTGCCGGAGCCTTTCCCCAACCTCCTCGAGGGCTTCCTCGCGCCCAACCTAGCCCACCTCGAGTACGAAAAGCCTTCCTTGACGCTCGAGTGGACGTTGGTGCTGATCTCGGCCCTGGTGGCCCTGGCCGGGCTCTACCTGGGCTACCGCTTCTTCCAGCAGAAGGTCATGCCCACCTGGTACGCCCGCTTCGCCCAGGCCTCCGAGCACAGCTTCTACGTAGACCAGGTCTACAACACCTTCCTGGTCAACCCGCTCAAGAGCCTGGGCAGT
The DNA here is from genome assembly GCA_040290145.1 of Meiothermus sp. Taxonomy (GTDB): domain Bacteria; phylum Deinococcota; class Deinococci; order Deinococcales; family Thermaceae; genus Allomeiothermus. The sequence continues at coordinate 26,023 of PSML01000026.1, forward strand.
CTGCTCTTCGACGGCGATAAGGGCCTGCTCGGCGGCTTCGGCTGGCTGGGCACCCTCACCGCCGGAATCGGGAGCCTGCTGGCTAGGCTCGAGACCGGCTACATCCGCTTCTACGCGGCGGGGCTGTTGATCGGGGCGGTGCTGCTGCTCATCTGGGGGGTGACGCGATGAACCTGGCCGACATCACCCTCTTCCTGCCCCTGCTGGCGGGCATCGCCCTGGTGGTCTGGCCCGGGCTGGGCCGGGCCTTCGCCCTGGTGGCCTCGGGCGGGGTGTTCGTGCTGGCTTTGGCGATGTTCCTCCTCCACCCCAAGGAGGGGATCGCCTACCTCACCCAGGCCCCGCTGCTGGGCCCCGCCGGGATCTACTACGCAGTGGGCCTCGATAACGCCGGGATGTTCCTGTGGTTGGCGGTGACCCTCACGGTCTTCCTCGGCGTCTGGATGGCCCCAGCCCCCCTGCGGATGGTGGGCTACGCCCTGATGATGGAGACAGGGCTGCTGGGCATCTTCGCCAGCTTAGACCTGGTGCTCTTCTACGTGTTCTTCGAGTTCACCCTGATCCCCGCTCTGCTCATGCTGGGCCTTTACGGTGGACGCGAGCGGATGCAGGCGCTGTACACCTTTGCCCTCTTCACCCTGGTGGGCTCGCTGCCGATGCTGGCCGCCATACTGGCCGCCCGTTTCTTGGGCGGGGCGGAGAGCTTCCTGATCGGGGACCTACAGAATCACCCGCTCAAGGGGGTGGCGGCGAGCTGGGTCTTCTTGGGGTTTTTCTTCGCCCTGGCGGTCAAGACCCCCCTCTTCCCGCTCCACGCCTGGCTGCCCGGCTTCCACCAACAAAACCACCCAAGCGGCCTGGCCGACGCCATGGGTACTCTATACAAGGTGGGGATCTTCGCCTTCTTCCGCTGGGCCATGCCCATAGCCCCGGAGGGCTTCCAAGGGCTGCAGCCGCTCCTGCTCACGCTGGCTGCCTTCACCGCGATCTACGCGGCCTGGGCGGCCTGGGGTGCTAAGGACTGGAAGAACCTCCTCGCTTACGGCGGGATCTCGCACATGGGCCTGGCCGCCATCGGCCTCTTTAGCGGGACCGCCGAGGGGGCAGTAGGGGCTCTTTTCCTGCTGGGGGCTTCGTTCATCTACACCGGGGGGATGTTCCTCTTTGTGGGCTTGCTCTTCGAGCGCACCGGCACCATGGAGATCGGCCCGGTGCGGGGCCTGGCCAAAAGCGCCCCGGCCCTGGCGGCGCTGGGCATGATCCTGGTGATGAGCATGATCGGCCTGCCGGGCCTGGCTGGTTTCCCTGGGGAATTTATGGCCCTGTTGGGCGCTTACAAGGCCAGCCCCTGGCTGACCTTCATAGCCTTCCTCTCGATCATCGCGGCAGCAGCCTACGCCCTCACCGCCTATCAGAAGGTCTTCCATGAGAGCGAGAACCGCGCCGTCCCCGACCTGACCCCGCGGGAGTGGGGCTTCGCGGTGGGGGTAGTGGCGGCCATCGCCTTGTTGGGCCTCTACCCCAAGCTCTTTACCCAGCTCCTGCAACCGCTGGCCAAGGCCTTTGCTGCGCTGTTCGGAGGTGCGGCATGATCCCCCTCTTGATCCTCTCGAGCGCCGCTACCGTCCTCACCTTGCTGGCCCTGTGGATCCCCGTGCGGGCCACCAAGTGGCTCACGGCGGGAACCCTCATCGCGGCCATCGGGGCCATCCTGGTGGGCTGGAACCAGCCCGCTGAGTATTTTGGCGGCCTCCTCCGCTGGGACTCCCTAGCCCAGGGGCTCACCCTGGTGGCCCTGCTGGGGGTGCTGTGGGCGGTGGTCATCGGACGGCACCAGGGGGAGCGGCTGGAATACTATCTGCTGGCCCTCTACACCGCCACCGGGATGCTCCTGATGGCCTCCACGCCGAACCTGGTGGTGATCCTGATCGCCCTCGAGGCCCTCTCGCTGCCCCTCTACGTGCTGGCCACTTGGCGCAAAGACGAGCGGAGCTACGAGGCCGGCCTCAAATACTTCCTGCTGGGTGCGCTCTCGGCGGCAATCTTCCTTTACGGCATCGCCCTGCACTTCGGGGCCACGGGAAGCTTCAATGTAGGGGTAGCCGGCAGCGGCACGCTCTACGTGGTCGCGATGGTACTGCTCCTGATCGGCTTGGCCTTCAAAGCCTCGATGGTGCCCTTCCACTGGTGGACCCCCGACGTCTACCAAGGAAGCCCTACCGGGGTGAGCCTGCTCATGGCCACCGCGGTCAAGGCCGCGGCCTTCGCCGCCTTGGTGCGCCTCACCTCGGAGGGCCTCCCTGCTTGGGGCACAGCGCTCGCCGCGACGATCGTGCTCACGCTGGTCTTGGGGAACCTGGGGGCCCTGGCCCAGACCGAGGCCAAGCGCCTTTTGGCCTACTCCTCGATCGCTCATGCGGGGTATGTCGGGGTGGGCCTCTTCAGCGCGACCGGCGGCCCGGCCATCAGCTTCTATCTGCTCACCTACCTGCTCGGGACCGGGTTGGCCTTCGCGGTGCTCTCGGCGATCTCCAATGGCAATGTGCCCTACCATCGGCTGCGCGGCCTCCTCGGGCGCGACCGGCTCTTAGGGGTAGGCTTCGGCCTGGCCCTGCTCTCCTTGGCCGGGTTGCCGCCCTTCCCCGGCTTCTGGGGGAAGCTTCTGGTCTTCCTCGAGGGGGCCAAGGCCGGTCAGTACGGCCTGTTGGTGCTGGCCCTGGTCACCTCGGCCATCGCCGCCTACTACTACCTGCGCCTCTTCAGCCTGGCGGTGCTCTCCCGCCCGCTCGAGCACGAGGCGGAGGAGAAACCCTCCGGGGTGCTCCCGCCTTGGGCTACCGCCACCACCGCCTCTGGTACCGCCCGCTGGGCCATGACCCTGGCCCTGGGCCTGATCGCAGCCTTGGGCATCCTGCCCTTCCTGGGTTACCGGGCCTTCGCGGCAGGGCAGCCCAACCCCGCAGCGCGCGTTCCCATCACCACCAACCTGAGCATCACCTCGCCCTCCGAGGGGGCCGAGGTCCCGGCGGGCGGGTTCAGCCTGCAAGGCACTGGCCAGCCCGGCGAGACCCTGGAGGTCTACGACGGCACCACCCGGCTCGGCACGGTGACGGTGGGCCAGAACGGCGGCTGGTTGTTCGTCCCCCAGCCCGTCCCCAGCCCCGGAACCCACACCTACCAGGTGCGCCGGGCCGGGCAGGCCGGAGGCCCTTCAGTGAGGGTGAAGGTCGCCGCCCCCTAGCCACAGCGAGCCCCCCGCGGCCAAGGTTCCCCGCCTTGCACAGGCCAGAGGGCAGGGTGAGTCTGGGCTATCCGGGCAGCTAACCCACCAGAACCACGGCAGCCGATTCCCGCTTAG
>PSML01000149.1:0-3126 GCA_040290145.1 Meiothermus sp.
GTGTTGTTGGCGGGCTGGGTGATGGTGACGCTGGGGGCGTTGGGCTGGTAGACCACCGTGACGGAGGCGCTGCCTTTATTGTTCGCTCCGTCATAGGCGTTGACGCTGACCACGTTGTTGCCCTGGCCCAGGCCGCTGACGGTAAAGTCAAGGGAGACCGATTTACCCGCTGCAACCTGCACCTCGTTCTCGGCCCCGCCGTTGAGCTGATAAGTCACCCGCTTGACCTCGCGGTCATCCGTGGCTGTTCCTTGGATCCTGACGCTGTTGGTGTTCTGGGTGGTCTTGTCGGCGGGCTGGGTGATGGTGACGGTCGGACTCTTGGTGTCAGCAGGGCCCGAGCAGCCCACCAGCAGCAGCACCGCCGCCCCTATCGCAAGTAGTTTTCGCTTCACTGTTCCTCCTGGAGACTTTATAGGCGATCTGGGATGCCAAAGCGAAGGTATACCTGAGACCAATCTTCACCCCCGATGTGAACTCTGAGACAGAAAATATTCAATCGGTAAGGCCCGTGTCAAGATGATCCAACCTGGAGCTATCATGATTTGCGGACTCACCCCGCCTACGGTGGGCTAAACTCCCCCAAATGGGCGGGCGAGCCCTCCAGATACCACGACCGGTTGCTGTCTTGGGGGCTCTCCACAAAGCGTACCCGCTGTCCTGGGCGCAGCTGGGCCAGCCGGGGTAGGTCAGCCGGGTGAACCAGCGCCGGTTTGGCATAGCCCCCGATACGCCCCCGGTCGTTGAGCAGAACGATGGGCTGGCCCTGGGGGGTGATCTGCAGGGCCCCTAGCGGGGTGGCCTCGCTGATGAGCTCGCCGCCCGGCACCGGAGGGCCCTCCAGCCGCAAACCCATGCGATCCCCCGACTCGAGGGTGAAGGGGTCGCTGCAGAGCGCCCGCAGGGCCTGTGGGCTGTACTGCGGTCCGGGCAGCAGCCGCACGCGGACCTGTGAGGTCGCACCAGCAACCGGATCCAAGGCGAAACCCGCCCGCGCCGCCCGGGGCAGCGCCACCCCCAGCACGTCCCCGGCCTGCAGAGGGCGGCCGATCAGACCCCGGATGTCGGTGCTGGCACTGCCCCAGAAGATCCCGCTCTCGAGGCCGCCCGCCAGGGCCAGGTAGCCCCGCACCCCCTCCGCAGCCGGCCGGAAGCTCAACACATCTCCTCTGCGCAGGGCAAAGCTGCGGGCAGACCCCACCGGCTGGCGGTTCACCAACGGCTCCAGGCCACCGCCGGCGAAGGCCGCCACCACCGGCGAGAGTACCCGCAGGACGGGGCCCTTCAGGGTGATCTCCAGCAAGGGCGCGCCGACGGGGTTGCCCAGCAGGGCGTTGGCCATGCGGGCTGAGCGCATGTCCAGCGCCCCGGCCATGGCCAGCCCCAAACGCCCCCCCAGGCGCCGCCCCTGGTCCACCACCAGGTCCAGCAGCCCCGGCTCCTCCACCTGCAAGACCGGATGGCGCGGCTCGGGGGGCAGCAGGGCGATGGCCTGTGGCAAGGGCGGGGTGGGGCCCTCGGCGGGCACCAGGCGCACCCGGTCGCCCGAGCGCAGGTAGAAGGGTTCCTCCCGGTGGGGGTCGTACATCGCGACCAGAGCCGTGCCGATCAGGTGCCAGCCCCCCGGCGAGGGCAGCGGATAGATGCCGGTCTGGTTACCGGCCACCGCCACCGCGTGGGCCGGTACCTGCGGACGCGGATCGCGGCGGCGGGGCAGCCGCAGGCGCTCATCCAGGGGCCCCAGGAAGGGAAAGCCCGGCGTGAACCCGGTGGCGAAGACGCGGTATTCGGGCCCGCTGTGCAGACCGATCACCTCGTCCACGGATAGACCGGTCTGCGCTGCCACCCAGGGCAGGTCTACCCCGTCGTAGCGCACCGGCACCTGCACCTGCCTTCCCCCCACCGGTGCGGGCAGGGCGCGCAGGTGCCGCCTCAGCCAGCGCTCCACCCTTGCCCTGGAAACCCGCTCGGCGTCGAACTCTATGTACACGTTCACGTAGCCGGGCACGATATCGCTGACCCCCGGCAGCGCTTCGGAGAGCAGGGCCTGCACCAGGGCCAGCATCCGCGCGTTGGCCGACAGGTCGAGCCCCTCGGAGAAGCGCAGGTAGAAGCCGGTGAGGGTCATACCCGGGCTCAGTAGCTCTGAATGGTAATCCCTTCGGCCAGCAGGGCCTCCCGCACGGCCCTGGCGATCTCCACCGCCTGTGGGTTGTCGCCGTGGATGCACAGGGTCTGTGCGCGGACGGTCACCAGCCCCCCCTCCACCGCCTCTACCTGGCCCTTGACCACCATCCCTACGGCCCGCCGTGCGGCTTGGGCGGGGTCGTGAATCCAGGCTCCGGGTGTTCCCCGGGGAGCCAGCCGCCCGTCTCGGCTGTAGCCGCGCTCGGGGAAGGCCTCGGCCACGGTGCGCAGCCCCAGAGCCTGGGCCTCGGACTCCAGCGGCGTGCCGGGCAGCACCACCAGCGGGAGCCGGGGGTCGAAGTCCCGGACCGCCCGGGCGACGGCTCGAGCCGTCTGGGGGTCTTGGGTGGCCCGGTTGTACAGCGCGCCGTGGGGCTTGACGTGGTGGAGGGGGAGGCCCGCCACCCTCAAGAAGGCGCTCAGGGCCCCCACCTGGTAGAGCACGTCGGCGTAGATCTCGTCCGGGGTGGCGGCCAGCTCGCGCCGCCCGAACCCCACCAGGTCGGGAAAGCCGGGATGGGCCCCCACAGCCAGGCCGGTCATCTGGGCCAGGGCCAGGGTGCGCTGGATGGTCAGGGGGTCGCCGGCGTGAAAGCCGCAGGCCACGTTGACCGAGCTGACCAAGGGGAACAGCGCCTCGTCCCGGCCCAGCTTCCAGGGGCCGAAGGATTCACCGGCATCGGCATTCAGGTCTACTCGCATGGAACCTCCGGGGCGCTAGCCGCCGGTCATGTTGCGGGGGAGCCAGGTCACGATATCGGGAAAGGCCGTGATGAGCAGGATCACCGAGGTGGTCAGCACGATGATGGAGATGCCGTCCAAAAAGCAACCCAGCACCAAGAACAACCCCATCAGCACCGCCAGAAAAACCCAGCAGGTATAGGGGGCGCTCCAGGGTGGGGATGGTCTTTGGTGGTTTCATTGGATGAACCGCTTATT
>PSML01000150.1:0-3050 GCA_040290145.1 Meiothermus sp.
GGGTCCAGGCCGAAGAGGGCCCGGGCCAGCTCGGTGCGGCCCGACCCCATCAGACCAAAAAGGCCCAGCACCTCCCCCCGATGTAGGCGCAGGTTTACCCCTTCCAGCACCCCTTCGCGCGCGAGGTCGCGCACCTCGAGCAACACCTCTGCCCCGGGGCGGCTAGGGCGAGGGGGGTAGAGTTGCTCCAGGTTGCGCCCTACCATCAGCCGGATGAGCTTGGGAATGTCGAACTCCCCCACCGGGCCTTCGCCCACCTTCTCCCCGTCGCGCAGCACCGCCACCCGGTCGCATAGCTTGAGCACGTCGCCCAGGATGTGGGAGATGTAGACCACCGCCCGGCCCTCCTCCTTCAGCCGCCGGATGAGGGCGAACAGCCGCTCGGTCTCGCGGTGAGTGAGGGAGGTGGTGGGTTCATCGAAGATGAGGATCTGGGCCTCCTGGCTCAGCGCCCGGGCGATCTCGACGAGCTGTTTCTCGCCCGGCGAGAGCCGCTCCAAGGGCATCTCGGGCGGAAGCTCGAGGCCCACGGAGTCCAGCGCCTGTCGGGCCTCTCGCCGCAGCCGAGGCCGGTCGATGAGGCCCAGGCGGCGGGGAAAGCGCTCCACGAAGAGGTTCTCGCCGATGGAGAGGTTAGCGAAGAGGTTGAGCTCCTGGTGGATGAACCCCACCCCGCGCGCGCTGGCCTCACGGGGGGTGCGCGGGGCGTAGCGTTCCCCGGCCAGCCACATCTCCCCGCTGTCCGCCGCCACCACACCCCCCACGATGTTCATCAGGGTGGTCTTGCCCGCGCCGTTTTCCCCTACCAGCCCCAGCACCTCCCCCCCCTCGAGGGCCAGGTCCACCTCCTTCAGCACCGGAACGCCGAAGAAGGCCTTGCTCATGCCGCGGAGCTGCAAAAGGGCCACCCTAGCCTCCCGAGCGCGCCCAGCGCACCCGCAGCACGTCCAGCCCTGCCGCCAAGAGGATCACCCCTCCTTTGACGATGTCTACGGTGTAGAAGTCGAGGTTGAGCAGGTTGAGGGTGTTGCCCAGCAGCACGAAGAACAGCACCCCAAAGAGGGTCCACAGCACCTTGCCCCGCCCGCCGAAGAGGCTGGTCCCGCCGATGACGGCGGCTCCGATCACGTCGAGGAGGAGGTTGCTGCCCAGGGTCGGGCGGCCCATCTCCAGCCGCGCCGAGTAGAGCAACGAGCCCACCGCGGCAAAGAGCCCGCTCAGCACATAGGCCACCAGCACCGCCCGTTCTACCGGTACCCCGGAGACCCGCGCGGCCTGAGGGTTGCTCCCCGCAGCGTACATCCAGCGCCCCAGCAGGCTGTAGCGCAGGATCAGATGGGCCAGCACGGCCAGCCCCCCCGAGATGAGGGGTGGCCAGAGCCCCTCGCCGAGGGCCAGGTAGCCGGGGGGCAGGTTGACGATGTTCTCCGATTTGGTGAGCCAGATGGCGGCAGCGCTGAAGAAGGTCATGCTGATCAGGGTGACCATGAAGGCGGGCATGCGCAGCCGGGTCACCGCCCAGCCGTTCAGGGCACCCACCAGCGCCCCAGTGGCCAACATGGCTGCTATCCCCAGCCCCACCCCGAGGGGGCTGTGCCCCAAAGGCCCTCCCTCCGGCCCGTAAAACCAGCCCCACAGGGGGCTTTTGCTGAAGAGCACCGGGTTGAGCCCTTGGGTGATGAGCGAGGCCGCTACCACGCTGGAGAGGGCGATCACGGCGGTCTGTGAGAGGTCGATGCCGGCCACGATGAGCACGAAGGTCTGGCCCAGCGCCACCGCCAGCAGCGGCCAGAGGTTGGAGAGCAGGTTAGCCAGGTTCTGCGGGGTAGCCAGCACCGGGATGAAGGGGAGCAAGACCAGAGAGTAGGCCAGGGCCAGATAGAGGACGAAGTACTCCGAAAGCAGCAGACCCTGCCAGAAAGACCTTCTGCCTACCTTACCGGTCACGCTCCCCTCCTGAGGGCTACTTCTTGATCACGCAGCCCCACATCTTGTCCGCGTCGGTCTTGAGGTTGTCCTGGGTGAGGGTGAAGCCCTTGTCCAGGATGCGGGCCTTGGGGGTGCGCTCTTTGGCCTCGATGGCCTTCAGCAGTGCATCCAGCGCCGCTCGAGCCTCGAAGAAGAGGTCCTGCACCCCAGTAGCGTCCACGTAGCCCTGGCGCATGAGGCTGCAGGCCCGGGCATCGCCGTCGATCCCGCCCATGATCACGTGGTTGGGGTCGCCGATGGGCTTCCACTTGCCCAGCGGGGCCAGTGCGGCCTGGATCTGCGGGTAGAGGAAGTCCGAGGAGGTGAAGAGGAAGTCCACGTCGGGGTTGGCCTGCAGGGCGCTTTGCAGGTTTCGCAAACCGGTAGCGGCGTCCCACTTGGTGGGCACCTCCACCGGCTTTTCGAAGAGGTTGGGGTACTTCTTGATCACGTCGTCGAAGCCCCGCTTGCGCTCGACCGCGTTGGGGTCGCCCAGGTCGCCTACCATGATGAGCGGTTTGACCTTCTTCTTGCCCTGCTTGATGGCCTGCTTGGCCATAAACTCCACCGCGTTGTAGGAGATGGTGTAGTTGTCGGCCACCACCACCAGGGCAGGGTTTTTGTCGCTGGAGGGAGGACGGTTGAAGACGGCGATGGGGATGCCCGCCCGGTTGGCCTCGCCGATGATGGTCACCGCGCTCTCCCCGTCCTGGGGGATGATGAGGATGCCGTCAACCTTTTGGCTGATGCAGTCCTTGATCTGCTCGAGCTGCTTGTTGGCATCCTGGTTGGCGTTGCGCTCGATGACCTGGATGCCCTTGTCCTTGAGGGCCTTGACGATGGCCGCGTGGCCCGCTACCCAGAACTCCGTCTCCAGGTCCTGGTAGCCAAAGCAGATCTTGCGCCCCTGGGCAAACCCCATGCCGATAGCCAGACATCCCACCAACACCGCGAGCCTAGTCCAACGCATACTGCCCTCCGCATACTACCCTCTTTGCCTGCTAAGATCCGTTTTTCGCACTTGCACCTCACCGCTTTTGCGAACCAGTACCAGAAACCCATTGCGCGCCGCCATCGCAATG
>PSML01000151.1:0-3000 GCA_040290145.1 Meiothermus sp.
GCCTCGAGCCCGGCTGGGTCCACACCCCCACCCGGCGCCTCGCGGCCCGTCAGATCGTCATCGCCGCCGGGGCCTGGTCGAGCCGCTTCGGCCTGCCGGTGCGCCCGCTCAAGGGCGAGGCCCTGCGGCTGGCGGCCCCCCCGCCGCCCGGCCCGGTCTTCGTGGGCGAGGGGTATGCGCTGCCCCGCGGGGGGCAGGTCTACCTGGGGGCCACCGGGCGCGAGGGCTGGACTCCTGGGGTGGAGGCGGAAGGGCTGCGCTGGCTGCACCGCTACCGCGATGCGCACTTCCCCCACCTCCGCGGTGCCCCGGTCCTCCAGAGCCTCTGGGGTTACCGCCCGGCGGGCGCCCTCACGGTAGGGCGGCTCGAGCCCGGGATCCTGGCCGCCACCGGGCACGGGCGCAACGGCATCCTGCTGGCCCCGGCCACCGCCCGCCGCATCGTTGCAATGGTCCTGGAAAACACGCCAAAGGAGCCGACATGACCCAGCTTGAAGCCGCCCGCAAGGGCATCATTACCGAAGCCATGGCCTACGTGGCCCACCAAGAGGGCCTCGAGCCCGAGTCTGTGCGGGAGGGGGTGGCCGCGGGGCGGGTGGTGATCCCGGCCAACCCCAACCACCATAGCCTCTCCCACTTCACCGCCATCGGCGAGGGGATGCGGGTGAAGGTCAACGCCAACCTGGGCACCTCCTACGACTTTGTCGACCCCGAACAGGAGGTGCAGAAGGTTCGGGTGGCCATCGAGGCCGGCGCCGACACCGTGATGGACCTCTCCACCGGGGGCGATCTGGAGCGCATCCGCGAGATGACCCTAAAGGCCAGCAGCGTCCCGCTGGGCACCGTGCCGATCTATGAGGCCGAGTTCCAGGCCGCCCGGCGCAAGAGCGTCTTCGACCTGACCGCCGACGAGCTGCTGGAGGTTATCGAACGCCACGGCCGCTCGGGGGTGGACTACATCACCGTGCACGCCGGGGTGACCCAGGAGAGCCTGCGCCGCTACCGCAACAGCTCGAGGGTCACCGGCATCGTCTCGCGCGGGGGCGGGCTGCTGGCGGCCTGGATGCTGCGCAACGAGCAGGAGAACCCGTTGTGGGAGCGCTTCGACGACCTGCTCGAGATCGCCCGCACCTACGACATGACCCTCTCGCTGGGCGACGGGCTGCGCCCGGGCTCCCTGGCCGATGCGACCGACCGCGCCCAGGTCCAGGAACTGCTGCTGGTGGGCGAGCTGGTCGAACGCGCGCGCCGGGCCGGGGTGCAGGCCATGGTCGAGGGGCCAGGGCACATCCCCCTGAATGAGATCCAGACCAACGTGCAGTTGCAGAAAAAGCTCACCGAGCACGCGCCCTTCTACATCCTGGGCATGCTGCCGGTGGACACCGCCGCCGGCTTCGACCACATCGCGGGGGCCATCGGCGGGGCGGTGGCGGGCTGGCACGGCGCCGACCTGCTGTGCTACCTCACCCCCGCTGAGCATCTGGGCTTGCCCACCGTAGCGCAGGTGCGCCAGGGCGTGATCGCCTTCAAGCTCGCCGCCCACGCCGCCGACGTGGCCCGGGGGCATCCTGCCGCCCTCCTTCGCAACCGCCAGATGAGCCAGGCTCGCTACGCCCTGGACTGGGAGCGCCAGTTCGAGCTGTGCCTGTTCCCCCAGGAGGCCCGCGGGCTCTACGAGGGGCGCGCCACCCGGACCAAGGCCTGCAGCATGTGCGGCCCCTTCTGCCCGATGAACCTGGTCGAGGCGGTGCTGCGCGGAGGGGCCCGCCAGGCCTAAACGCGGCCCCCTCCGGAGGCCCCAGTGCCCTTCCCCATCGCCCTCACCATCGCCGGCAGCGACCCCAGCGGCGGCGCCGGCCTGCAGGCCGACCTCAAGACCTTCCACCGCTTCGGGGTCTACGGCATGAGCGTGGTCAGCCTGCTGACCGTGCAGAACACCCTGGGGGTGCAGGAGGTGGTGCCCCTCGAGCCCGCCCTGGTGGTGCGCCAACTGAGGGCCGTGTTGCACGACCCCGGAGCCCACGCCCTCAAGACCGGGGCCTTGGGCAGCGCGGCCATCCTCGAGGCCATCGCCCCGGTGCTGGCCCAGGCCGCCCGGCCTTTGGTGGTGGACCCCGTCCTCATCTCCAAGGGCGGGCAGGAGCTGCTGTCCCCAGCAGCCCTCGAGGCCCTCAAGGCCACACTGCTCCCCCTGGCCACGCTGCTGACCCCCAACCGGCTCGAGGCCCAGGCCCTGCTGGGCCAGCCCATCCGCGACCTATCCGAGGCCCGCGAAGCCGCCCGGCTGCTGGCGGAGCAGGGGCCCAAGGCGGTGCTGCTCAAAGGGGGGCATTTCCAGGCGGAGGAGGCCACCGACGTGCTGTGGGACGGCCACGCGCTGCACCTCTTCCCCGCGCGAAAAATCCCCTCGGTCCATACCCACGGGACCGGCTGCACCCTCTCCGCCGCGATCGCCGCGCTGCTGGCGAAGGGGGCCCCGCTGCTTGAAGCTGTCGCTCGAGCCAAGCGTTTCGTGACCCGGGCCATCGAAACGGCCCCGGCCATCGGAGGGGGCATCGGGCCGCTCAACCACTGGGCGGGGGAGGAGGCCGATGGCCGATAGCCGGGCGCGGTGCAGGAGGGCTGCGGTTCTTTCCGATAGCTGGGTGGGGCTTCCGAAGTGCGCAGGGGATATGCTAGCATACGGTTACTGGACCTTCTCCTAGAGATGAGGGCCCATTTTATCTTTGAGGGTGCTAGCCCCATAAACCCCGCGCTTAGGAGGTCTGCTCTATGCATAGACACAAACCGCTATGGCTAAAGGTCTTTTTGCCCCTTGCGGCGCTGTTGTTCGGTGCCTATGCCAACCCCGGCACCGGCGGCAACAACGCGAACTTCACCCTCTCCCTGAGCCCCACCACCCTGACCGTGGTCCAGGGGGGTAGCGGGACCACCACCCTCACCCTCACCCCGCAGAAGGGCTTCACCGGCACGGTGAGCCTCAGCCTGGACAACCCCCCC
>PSML01000027.1:0-28254 GCA_040290145.1 Meiothermus sp.
GCATCAACGTCCACACTACCGTGGGGCACACGGGAAGTCACGCTTGTGGAGTGGGTTGAAAGACCCAGCATCACCATGTAAGACGCTCGTACTGAGCGCAGTGGTGAGCCCAAGAATCCCACGCGCGCTTTAGCCGTGGGAGTGTCAACCGAGGAGATCGAGAAGGCGATCTTCACCCCTTCCCGCTGGAGCACCGCCGGGTCTAAGTTCCCGTCCAGGTCCACGATGGGGATGCCCTGCCGGTTGGCCTGCTTGAGGCAGGGGAGCAGGTTCACCGAGTTGATGGCCGCCACCACCAACGCCTGCGGCTTGCGCTGCAAGAGGTTCAAGCAGGCGTTGAGCTGAGGCTCCACGTCGGTCTCGGAGGCCACCGCTTGCAGGATCAGGTTGACCTTGGCCTTTTGTGCGGCGTCGCGAATCCCCGCTTCCATCGCCCCCCAGAAGGGGTTGGCGGTGGTCTTCATGAGGGCCGCGATGGTCACTTGCTGGGCCAACCCCAGGCTTCCCCAAGCCAGGGCGGCCAGCACCGCGGTCGAAGCTTTGAGCAACATCCGAACCTCCCTAAAAACCCAACAACCGGCTACGGGCCGGGCCAGCAAAGGCGATCTTTAGCTTGGGCTCGATTTTTTGTGTTTCGCCCTCACCTCCTCTGCACCGATTGGCGCACCGCCAGTTCGCAGGGCAGGAGCACCCGCCAAGGCGGGCGGGTGTCCCCTTTGAGCCTTTCCAGCAGGATCTGGCAGGCTCGAGCGCCCAACGCCTCGATGGGCTGGACGACCGCGCTCAGGTAGGGCTCGAGCAGGGTGCTCCACTCAAAGTCGTCGAAGCCCAGCAAGGAGATCTCCTCGGGGAACCTGAGCCAAAGCCGACGGATGGCCTGGACCGCCAGCAGGCTGAGCCGGTTGGTGCTGGCGAAGATCGCGCTGGGCCGATGCTGTTGGATGGCCTCGAGCACGGCCTCCAGCGAGGGGAGATCCACCCCGCACTCGACCACCCAGGCTGGGTCGTGGGGGATCCCTGCGGCCTCGAGCGCCTGGCGGTAGCCCTCGGCCCGGTCGCGGATGTTGGAAAGCTCGAGGGTGCTCACCAGGAACAGGATCTGGCGGTGTCCCTGGCGGATCAGGAACTCGGTGCCGACCCAAGCAGCCTGGAAGTTGTCCACCCCCACCCGGTCTAGGTCGTCGTCCCCGCCGATGCGGTCGAGGAGCACCACCGGCAGCCCGTCGGCCTTGAGCTTGCGCAGGTACGGGGGGGAGTCTTGGGTGGGGATCACGATGAGGCCATCCACCTGGCGGCTGGCCAGGGCTAGGGCCAGGTCGAACTCGAGCTCGGCGTTCTCCTCGCTGTTGCAGAGTAGCATCTGATAGCCCCGGTCCCGCGCCGAGCGCTCGAGGGTCTGTACCAGCCCGCTGAAGAAGGGGTTGGTGATGTCCGGGACGATGAGGCCCAGGGTCTGGGTCTTGCGGCTCCTCAGGCTCTGAGCGACCCCGTTGGGCACGTATCCCAAGGTACGCACCGCCTGCAACACCGCGCTGCGCAGCTCGGGGCTCACGTAGCGCCCGCCGTTGAGCACGTTGGACACGGTGGCAATGGAGACACCGGCCAGTTTGGCGACGTCTTTGATGGTAGCCATGGTCCCTCGCGGGGGGCAGTTAAACGTTTTTATAAGTCAGCGGTGCGGTCTCTGTCAAGCCAGCCGGCGGGAGCTGGCCGGCCCTACTGCACGTAGGTCAGCCAGGCCTCGTACTTGGGGTTTTGCCCCTGGACGGCCTCGAGGTAGGCCTTGCGCAGCCGCATGGTGTGCTCCCCCGCCAGGCCCTTGCCGATAGCGCGGTGGTCGAGGTAGGAGACCGGGGTAACCTCGGCGGCGGTGCCCACCATGAACACCTCGTCCGCCATGTAGAGCTGGTCGCGGGTAGCCCGCACCTCACGCACCTCGTAGCCCAGGTCGCGGGCGATGGTCATCACCGAGTCGCGGGTGATCCCCATCAGGTTCACCGAGTGCTCGATGGCATAGAGGGTGCTGCCCCAGAAGAAAAAGATATTTTCGCCCGAGCCCTCTGCTACAAAGCCTTCCTTGTCGAGCAGCAGGGCTTCGTCGGCCCCTTGGAGCTGGGCTTCGATCCGGGCTAGGGCCGAGTTGACGTAGTTCCCGCCGATCTTGGCCTTGCCGGGCATCACGTTGGCGGGGAAGCGGGCCCAGGAAGAGGTGATCAGTCTGGCCCCTTTCTTCACCGCCTCCTCCCCCAGGTAGGTGCCCCACTCCCAGGCGGCCACCATGACCTCCGCGGGGTTGTTGGGCAGGGGGTTCACGCCGAGGGTGTGGGCCCCCATCCAGGCCAGCGGGCGGATATAGCAGCTCTTGTAACCGTTTTCCCGCACCACCTGTTGGATGGCCTGGGAGATCTCCTCGGGGCTGAAGGGGATCTCCGCCATCAGCACCTTGGCCGAGTGGAACAGGCGCTCGACATGCTCGCGAAGGCGGAAAATGGCCGGCCCTTTGGGCGTGTCGTAGGCCCGGATACCCTCGAAGACGCTGGTTCCGTAGTGCAGGGCGTGGGTCAGCACGCTGACCCTGGCCTCTTCCTGGGGCACCATCCGGCCATTCATCCAGACCAGCCCAGCCTTGATCCGGCTATCCCCGCCGATATTTCTAGCCTTGGGTTCGGTTGCCATATCCTATCCTCGCTTTGCCTGGTGTGAGTGCACCATGTCCCGCCATCATAACGCCCAGGCCAAACCCTAGGGCAGGGGTTTTTCCTAGCGTTTGGCCCGTCTTTTCCCCTTGCGCCGCTCGAGCCGCCGGATCTCGTCGATGAAGTTCTCCACCGAGTTGAACTCGCGATACACCGAGGCGAAGCGGATATAGGCCACCGGGTCTTGCTCGCGCAAAAAGGCCAAGGCCTGCAGGCCGATCTCCTCCGAGGTGATCTCGGCGGTGTCCACGTTGTCCTCAAAGGTATAGGCGAACCTTTGCAGGGCCTCGGTGTCTACCGGGCGCTTCTGGCAGGCCAGCAAAAGCCCACGCAAGAGCTTTTCCGGGTTGAAGGTCTCCTTGCGGCCCGAGCGCTTGAGGACCATCAAAGGCTCGACCTGGGCGCGTTCGTAGGTGGTGAAGCGCCGCCCGCAGCGCTCGCACTCGCGGCGGCGGCGGATGGCCCCGCCCTCGCTGGCCGGGCGGGAGTCGATCACGCGGGTATCGGGGGCGTTACAGTAGGGGCAGGTCATAGCCAAAGATCAACGGCGTACCAGGCAGGGCCTTTGACGTAGGATATTCTCGCTCCTTTTCCCCATACCAAAGGTAACTCAGGGCAGTTCCCGCAAGAGGTCGTAGATCTCCGGGGGTTGGGGCGGTTCGGGCAACAGCACCTCCACCACCTGGCCGCGGATGCCTTCCGAGACCATCGAGCCTAGCCCCACCGCAGCCCATACCAGGGCCTGGTCGTACTCGCTGCTCGAGGCGTCCCGGCTGGGCACGATGCCGTTGACCCGCACGTTCTCGGGAAAGATCTGGGTGGTGCCTTCGATCAGACCGGTCACCGCGCCCCGGATGGAGAGCACGTGGGGCTGGTTGCGGCCCGAGGGGGGGAGCACCACGGTCACGAACCCCCCCCCCGAGAGGTAACGCAGCCCGTGTTGCATCACGTAGAGGCTCGACTTCACGTCGGCGTTCAGCAGGTCGTACCACTCGCTCTCGAGTAGCTCCAGGAAAGGGGTCTTGCTATCGGCCCGGGTCACGTGGACGATGCCGTCCAGGGTGCCGAACAGCTCCTCCACCTTGTCGAAGGTGCTCATCACATCCAGCACCACCGCCATGTCGCCCCGGATGGGGATGGCGGTAGCACCCAGTTCCTCTACCTCGGAGGCTACGCCGGTAGCCAGTTCGACATCCGGGTCTACCGCCACCACCGTGGCCCCGTTACGCCCGTAGGCGTGGGCCAGGGAGCGCCCGAAACCGCGCCCCGCCCCGGTGACCATGACGATTCGGCCGGATAGACCCAGCAGATCCCTTGTCATGACACCCTATTCTACGTGAAGAAACGGACATAATCGCAATAAGCTTTCCCCGGGGAGGGGGGAGCGGGAGGGAGACTGGCCGAACGCCAAAAGCGGGCGGGAGAGAGCTTTTACCCTCGACCCCTGACCGGATGCCTTCCTACGACATACCGCGTAGAACCTCATGAACGTCAGCCGCCAGGAAGGCCGCGAGAGCGTGCTGGAGTTCCACTACCGGATCGCCACCCCCCAAGGCGTGGAGTCCTTCACCGAGGAACTGCGGCTATACCTGTTCACCCCCGAGGAGTACCTGGGGGCGTTTCAGGCGGCGGGGCTCGAGGTCGAGCACGACCCTCAGGGCCTGATCGGGCGGGGGTTGTACATCGGGAAGAGAGCGGGGTGGTGAGGCTCGTCCAGGAGCCGGCTACTTGATCAAGGAGAGGCCCCGATGAGCGCCCCTGTACCGCAGGGCCGGTCTCGAGGTCTTCCGCTCCAACCCGGGAAAGTTCTTCGCCGAGGGGAGGAGGCCGATTTTACCGCCCACCTGCGGGGCCACCACCCCTACTTGGTGCTCGAGGAAGGGCCGCAGATCGTGGGGTGCGGTGGCTACGCCCTCGAGGCGGACGGCTCGGGGCTGGGGATGCGGTTGCTGCTGGAGCGCCCGAACCGGATCATCCAACCCCCCGAAGTTCGGGCCATCCGCCTGGACACCAGCCAGCACACCTGCGGATTCTTCGGCGAACCTACGCCACAACCGCCTCGCCGAGGTTGGAGTTACGTCAGCGCGGTCTGGGGCTGGGTGACCTTGGGCAGGCCCAACCTCTCCCACCGCTCATCCACCCGCCGCACCACCTCCGGGCTCATGGTGATCTTTTGCGGCCAGGCTCGAGCGAACCCCTCCTCGGCCAGCTTGCGCGTGCCGTCCAGCACAAGCACCGGCCCACTGGCCCCCGGCATCACCCAGGCGTCCCGCTCGGGGTCGATGTTGTTGAGCACCGCCCAGAGGAGTTCGTCGGGCTCGAGGCGGGTATCGGCGTCGGTGAGCAGGAGGAGGCGGATCCCGGCGCTCTGCGGGGTGGAGAGGAGCCTGGCCGCCAGGGCCCGGGCCTGTCCGGCTCCCCCCTTCTCAAAGGTCGCAGCCCACACCCCAGGCCACTGGGCCTGCCAGACCCCCGGCAGAGTGGGCAGGTCGCGGTGGGCCAGCGGGCTAAAGGGCACCTCGCCCCCCTCCTCCTGGAGCTTCCTCGTTGCGTCAATGATCAGCTTGCCGCCATAGCCCATGGCCCGTGAGGAGTGGTCGAGCACGTCC
Source organism: Meiothermus sp. (assembly GCA_040290145.1). Classification (GTDB taxonomy): domain Bacteria; phylum Deinococcota; class Deinococci; order Deinococcales; family Thermaceae; genus Allomeiothermus. Next base: position 5,306 of record PSML01000027.1, read on the forward strand.
ATCGGGCCCCGCGAGACCAGCGTGTCGCGTCCGGGAAGCGCGTGCTTGAGCGCCTCGAGGAGGGCCGAGAAGCCCGGCTTGAGCGGGCTTCCCTGGTCGAGGACCACGATCACTTTGGCGAACATCATCTGCCCCAGCCCAAACAGCCCGTTGGCGACCTTGTAGGCCTGGCCCGGATAGCGCTTCTCGATGGCCACATTAACCCAGTTGTGGGCGATGCCCGCTGGGGGCATGTGGTAGTCCGCGATCTCGGGGAGGATGAGCCGGGCCGCGGGTAAAAACAGCCGCTCGCTGGCTTCGATGAGGTAGGCGTCCTCCATCGGCGGGCGGCCCACGATGGTGGCCGGGTACACCGCGTTTTTGCGGTGGGTGATGGCGGTGACGTGGAAGCGGGGGTAGAGGTCCTCGAGCGTGTAAAACCCGGTGTGATCGCCAAAAGGCCCCTCCACCACGGGGTCTTCGGCGGGATCGATGTAGCCTTCCAGGATGAACTCGGCCTCGGCGGGGACCGGAAGGTCCACGGTTACCCCCCGCGCCAGCTCGAGCGGGGCTCCCCGCAAGAACCCGGCCAGGTTGAACTCGCTCACGCCCGGAATGGGCGGGATGGGGGCGGTGGCCGCGTAGGTGAGGATGGGATCCCCGCCCAAGGCTACCGCCACCTCCAGGCGTTTCCCCAGCTCCTTGGCCCTGTCGAAGTGCCTGCGCCCAACCTTGTGCAACTGCCAGTGCATGGCGGTGCTCCGCCGGTCGAGGACCTGCATCCGGTACATGCCCAGGTTCAACTCGCCCGCACCACCCCCTGGCGCCGAGGGGTCTTTGGTGATCACCAGCGGCAAGGTGACGAAGGGTCCGCCGTCCAGGGGCCAGCACTTGAGCACGGGGAGCCTCGAGAGGTCTACCGCGTCGCCCCGAAGCACCACCTCCTGCACCGGAGCCCGCGAGACCCGGCGAGGGAAAAAGCCCTTGAGTTCGCCCAGCTTGGGCAAGAGCGAGAACACCGCTTTCAATCCGCCCTTGCCGGGGTTGATGTCCAGCAGCTTGGAGACCTTTTCCGCCAGGGCATCCAGATGGGTTACACCCAATGCCCGGGCGGTGCGCAAAGCGGTCCCGTAAAGCCCGATGACCAGCGGGTAACCCTTTCCTTCCACGTTCTCGAAGAGCACCGCCGGGCCGCCCGCTTTCACCAGCCGGTCGGCGATCTCGGTGATCTCGAGCTCCGCCGAGACCGGCTCCCTGACCCGCACCAGTTCGCCCCGCCGCTCGAGATCGGCCAGATAGGCCTGGAGGTTCTTGTACATCGTCCCCAGACTAGCGCGAAGTTTCACGAGTGATTGTAGGGAGGCCGGATTTACCCCTTCACGTCCGGTTCACCCGGGCCGGTTTATCTACGGCCGTGAGGGGAGCTTTGGCCTGGCTGTTCTTGGGTCTGGTCCTGGCTCAAGGGGGGTTCCGGCTCGAGCTGCCGGGTTTTGCTCCGCGGACCCCGGTGCGTTGGGTGTGTGCCGGGCAGGACGTGAGCCCGAAGGTGGCCTTTTTCGACTGGCCCCCCAAGACGCGAAGCCTAGCCCTGGTGTTCTGGGACTCGGCAAAGGGCCCTCCCCTGGCCCGCTGGCTGGTCTACGATATCCCTCCCGCCGCCCGTCGGCTCCCGGGGCTGCCTCGCGTTGCGGTGTTGGCCCAAGGGGTCAAGCAAGGCCGCAACAGCCTGGGGAGGATCGGTTTCGACGCGCCGTGCCAGCCTGGGGTGTACCAGGTTGATCTCTACGCCCTGGATGTGCCCTCGCTGGGTTTGCCGCCCGGCGCCAGGCTGCACGAGGTCAAAGCGGCGATCCAGCGGCACCGCCTAGCCGAAGCGATCCTGATGGTCAGGCTCGAGCGCTAGAGCCTAGTCCAGCCTAAGGTGCTCGAGGCGGTGTTGCTGGGCATTCCCGTAGACCAGGACGGCCTCCAGCCGCACCATCACGTCGTCGCGGCGCAAAAGGTAGAGCACCGACCGGCGCATCCGCTCGAGCTTTTGGGGGGTGATGGCTTCCAAGGGGGTACCGAACTGATCGGTTCTGCGCTGTTTGACCTCTACCGCCACGTAGGTGGGTCCATCCTGCATCCACAGGTCGAGTTCGCCGTAGGGGGTGCGCTGGTTCTGCCCCAGCAGCGTGTAGCCCTGGGCCAGCAGGTGTTGCTTGGCCAGAGCCTCAGCCCAAGCGCCTTTCATGGGGTGTGGACCGATCCCTTTCTGCTCAGGGGCTCCATTCCTGGTAAAGCTCGCCGTTGATGTAAAGCCGGAAGGTAGCTTTGCCCTGTACCGGGACGCCCCCCGCCACCTCGATCAGCCCACCGGGGGGGAAGGGGCCCTCGTAGAGGACCCGGGTGGGCGGGTTGGCATCATCCACGGTGAGCCGGACCTGGGCGCCCTCCCGGTCAGAGGGCAGGGTGATGCTGAGGGGGACGTTGCGCACCCCGGCCTGGGGGGTCGGCTGGGGTTGCGGGGTGGGCGCGAAGGGGGAGTTTTGCGGGAGGGAAACCCTGGGCTGAGTCGCCACGGTCAGCCGCACCACGGCGTTTTTGCTCAACAGGGTGCCGGGGTTGGGCTGCTGGGCGAGCACCTGGCCCTCCGGTGCGCCCGAGGCCACCCGGGACACCTGGGGCCGCAGCTCGGCGATGTTGAGCAGGTACTCGGCCTCCTCCAGGGTAAGCCCGGTGAGGTCGGGCAGGATGGTGTCGAGGGGTGCTTGGGCCCCGCTGGAGACCAAGAGCCGGACCACCTCGCCCTGGCGCAGCTCGGTGCCGGCAGTGGGTAGGCTGGCCAACACGGTCCCGGCGGTGGCCTCGGCAAAGACCTGGCTCACCGGCCCCACCACGTAACCGGCGGCCTCCAGGGCTCGCCGGGCATCCTCCAGCGGGCGGCCGGCCAAGGTGGGGACGCTGCCCAGCTTGGGGTAGTTCAAGACCAGCTCGAGCCTGCGCCCCGGCTTGACCACGCTGCCCGCCTTGGGGCTTTGCTCGAGGATAGTCTCTTTGGGCTTGCTCTGGTCATTGCCCTCCACGAACTCCACCCGCAGTCCCATCCCCCGTACCGCCTCCACCGCCTGGCGGGGAGTTTTGCCGTGCAGATCGGGCAGGATGTATTGGGGTGGGTTCAGGTAGCGCTCGGCGCCCAAGTACAGGGCCACTCCGCCCAACAGCAAGAACACCAACCCCGGAGCCCAAGCTGGCCAGTTGAGGCGGTACCGGGGCGGCGTTGGGGCTCGAGCCGCAGCCTCTGCCGGTTCGGGGGGAGCGGCGGCGGCCGGATGGGGTCTGGGGCTGGCTCGGCTAAAACCGGCCAGCCCCGCCAGCGGGTTGAGATCGGCCAGCACCGGCCGGCCACCCTGGTCGCCCACCTTGAGGTCTTTTTCGCTGTAGCCGAAAGGGGAGAGGGCCTCGAGCCAAGGGCCCAGCCGGGCACGTTTAGGAGAGCGCCCCGGGGTGGGGGTGGCTAGGTCTGGCCAGAACACATAGTAGCGCCCCGGTTTGGCCGAGATCTCCAGGCCGCTGGGGAGAGCGCCCAGGGTCTCCAGGCGCTTGAGGGCGTTGCGGTAACGGTGGAAGGCGCTCCTTGCTTCAGGGGTGTGGACCTCAAACCAATACAGGGTGCCGTGGGTCTCGCCCGAGCGCACCCGGTGGGTGCGCAGGAAGCCCTGGGACCCCAAATCCTGGGTGATGGTGTATTTTCCGTCCAGCAACGTCATCTTTGCGATTATACGGCAGGCTGGATGATTAGGAAGCCCAGCGCACGTCGCGGACGCCCGATACTAGGCGGATCTGGTTTTCCAGCATGGTCCGCTCGGCCTCGCCCACCTCGAGCCGCACCTTCATGTGGGCGCTTTCGCCCAGGATGCGGCTTTCGATGCCCATGGCGCTCATCCCGGCCCCGGCGATCACGTCCATCACGTCGCGCATCAGCCCGGCCCGGTCTTTGGCGGTGATCTCCAGGTTCATCACCCGGCCCCAGCCCACCCCCTCCCAGTGGGCAGCCACCACCCGGCCCGCGTCTTGCTCCAGGAGCCGCCTAAGGTTGGGGCAGCTGGCCCGGTGGATGGTCACGCCGCGCCCCCGGGTCACGTAGCCCAGGATGGGGTCGCCCTTCTCGGGGTTGCAGCAGCTGGCCAGCTTGAGGGGGGCTACCAGGTCGTTCTCGAGCCGGATCCCCAGCTCGTTCTTGATGGGCTTGGGTTTGGCGGTGGCGACCTCTTGGGTCTTGGGAATCAAGGCCCGAGCGATCTGCTGGGTGGTGACCCGCCCCTGGGCCAAGGCCATGTACAGATCCTCGGGGGAGGCGTGGCGCACCAGCTTCTTGGCGACTTCCTCGAGCGCGCTCTCCTTGGGCACGGGCAGGCCGCGGCGTTTGAAGTATTTCTCTAAGGTGCGCTGGCCCTTCTCCAGGGTCTCGGCCCGCTCGTCGGCGCGGAAGAAGGCGCGCACCTTCTGCTTGGCCGAACGGGTTTTGGCGTACTCGAGCCAGTCTTTGGAGGGGTGGGCGGTTTTGGCGGTGAGGATCTCTACGATCTCGCCGTTTTGCAGCTCGTAGGAAAGCGGCACGATCCGCCCGTTGACCTTGGCCCCCACCATGTGGTTGCCGACCTCGGTGTGGATGTGGTAGGCGAAGTCCACCGGGGTAGCCCCGCGCGGCAGGTTGATGATGCGGCCCTTGGGGGTGAAGACGAAAACCCGCCCCCCCAAAAGGTCGCGGGTCACCGCGTCCACGAACTCCCTGGAGCTGGAAAACTCAGCCTGCCACTCCTGGATGCTCTTGAGCCAGTCCACCCGTCGCTTGATCTCTTCGGGGTCGGTGAGGCCCTGCTTGTAGAGCCAGTGCGCGGCGATGCCGTACTCAGCGACCCGGTGCATCTCGCGGGTGCGGATCTGTACCTCCAGCGGCAAGCCCGAACCGGCGATCACCGTGGTGTGCAAAGACTGGTAGCCGTTGGGCTTGGGCACCGCGATATAGTCCTTGACCCGGCCCGGGATCGGCTGCCACAGGGCGTGGACCAAGCCCAGCACGTGGTAGCAGACCCCTTTCTCGCGCATGGCCTTTTCTTCCGGGTCGGGGGTGGGCCGGGGCTCGAGGATCACCCGCAGGGCCAGCAGGTCGTAGATCTGCTCGAGGGCCCGGCCCTCGCGCTCCATCTTCTTCCAGATGGAGTAGAGGTGCTTGGTGCGGCCCGTGACCTCGTAGCCCTGGATGGAGGCCCGGAGCACCGAGTCGCGGTCCAGCACGGCCTCCAAGGCCTCCTTGCCCCGCTCCACCGCCGCTTCGCGCTCGGCCCGGTGGCTCTTGAGCCGGCTCAGGAGATCAGCGTAGGCCTCGGGCTCGAGGTAGCGGAAGGAGAGGTCCTCGAGTTCCCACTTGATCTGCCCGATGCCCAGCCGGTGGGCTAGCGGCGCATAGATCTCCAGGGTTTCGCGGGCGATGCGGGTCTGCTTGTGGGGGGGCATGAACTCCAGGGTGCGCAGGTTGTGCAGCCGATCGGCCAGCTTGACGATGATGATCCGCACGTCCTCGGCCATGGCGATGAACATCTGCCGCAGGTCCTCGGCGCGCTGTTCTTCCAGGCTCGGCCTCTCCTCGGCAACCTGGTGGGCCAGCTTGTAGAGCTTGGAGACCTTGGTCTCGCCCTCCACGATCCGCCGCACCGTACCCCCGAAGCGCTCCTCGAGGTCCTCGGGGCGGGCCTCGGTGTCCTCCACGGTGTCGTGCAGGAGCCCGGCCATCAGGGTTTCGGCATCCAGGCCCAGCTCGGCCAGGATCTCGGCTACCGCTACGGGGTGGGTGATGTAGGGCTCGCCGGACTTGCGCAGCTGTCCCTGATGGGCGGCGAAGGCAAAGTCTAGCGCGGCCCGGACCCGCCCCTGCTCGCCGGGGGGCAAGTAGGCGATCTTTGGCTCGAGGCGAGCCCAGAGCTGGGTTGGGCTAACGTCCACCGCTTGCGCCACTCCCTCAAGTCTAGCACCCGGCTGTGAAAGTCGGCACAGCCAGGTCACAAAAGCGTTCAGCGAAAGCCCGTCCCGGAGGGTGAATGAGCGAGAGGCCCACCCGCTGACTCGCCCCCATCGCTGGGCTTAGACAGGACGTGGGCAATGGTGAGCATCGCGGGCACAGAGCGGCCCCTTACCGCTGCGGCGCGGATGGGGTCGGCCCGGCCTTAGCGCCAGGGCGGGGGAAGCCGCCGCCAGCCACCCCGGCGCCGCCAGCCCAGGGCGGCCAGCCCCACCAACCCACCGATCAGGGCGAAGATCCACAGGGTAGCCAGCAGCCAGACCGCCACGAACAGCCCCACCATCCCCGCCACAGCCAAAGCGAGCCCGGCCCAGGGGCCGCGCAGGCGGTATAGGTTTGGTCTCATGTCCTTTACTGTAGGGCGGGGTGGTTAGGTCTGACTGAGAGCGCCGGGCCGGTTCTACGGCCCCAGCTTGCGCTTGAGGTAAAGCATCAGCTCCTCGAGCGCCACCCGCAGGGCCTTTTGTTCACGCAGGATCTGGTCGATGCGGTCCTCGGGGTTGGCCATGGAGAGGGTCTTGTAGAGCAAGGTGGTGTTGTTGCAGCGCGGGCAGGCCAGCCCCGAGGCGGCGATGCTGGGGGCGTAGAAAATGCGGGTGTTGTCGCGGGGGCATAGCAGATACTTGTTTCCGGCGGCCTCACCCCGGTGGATGCTTTCGGCCAGGCCCTCGGCCTCCTCCGGCGCGTAGCCTGCGTAGAAATCCCCGGCGATCTCCAAAAGCCCGAGGTCGGACTCCGATTCACGGGTCGCCAGCAGATCGCCCTTGAAGCCTCGGGGGGCACTCCAGCCCGAGCCATTCCAGCGAAAGTGCCGCAGGTGGCGCTTTCCCTGCTGGTCCTCGATCTCCACGATCAGGGTGATCTCCGGGTCGCGGGGGTAGTAGAAAAAGCGCACTGCGGTCACCCCGCGCAGGCTGGGATCTGGGGGGAGGGTGTAGCACAGCGGGCCATCGCCCTTCTCGGGGTAGCCCACCAGCTGATGTAGGTCATAAAGGGTCAAGCCGGGGTGCTCCAAATCGCCCTCCAAGAGCGAGCGCACCTTGTCGAAAGCTTGGTCGAGCCCGGCATCCACCACAACTAGAGTTTACCCGATCAGCGCCCCTTCCACCGCAGCGGCAGGGGCGCATCACGGGGCCTGGGGGTGGGGGTTAGGGTTTGCTCGGGGCCGGGGTCTGGTTCTGCGGCTGGGCCGGGGTCTGGTTGGGTTGGACCGGGGTCTTCTCGGAGCCTGCTGGCTTGGTCTGTTTGGGGGTGATCTCGGCCAGCACCCGGTTGAGGTTGTTCTCCACCTTGGTCTGCTTGCGTAGCTCGGCCACCCAGTCTTGGGCCGCCTTGCTCCGCTTTTGCGCCAACACCTGCTCACGGGCCTGCTCGGCCACCTCTTCGAAAGGCTTGAGCCTCTCGGCCACCCGGTTGTTGACGATGAGTACCTGGTAGCTGCCGTCCTCGAGCTTGACCACCTCGCTCACCTCGCCCAGAGGTCCCTTGGGGAAGCTGCCCTTGGTGAGGAAGACCAAGCGGTTGGCCACCGGGGGCAAGGTGCCGGGGTTCACGGTACCGTAGTCGGTGACGGTGCCGCCGTTGGCCTTGGCCAAATCCTCGAGCTTGCCGCCCCTAAGGGCTGCTTCGCGGAAAGCCTTGGCCTTGGCCTCGTCCTCTTTCTTGAAGGTCACCCCCTTGACCTCCGCCGAGGCCGGAATGGTGAAGGAAGCCGGGTTTTCGGCGTAGTACTTGCGCACCTCCTGGTCGGTCACGGTGAGGTCTTTGGTGTGGTAGGCCTGCACCTCGCGGGCCACCTGTTCGCGGGCCCCCACAAAGGGCTGGTTCATCTTCTTGGCCTGGTCCACGAGAATCTCGCGGGTGATGAGCTGCTCGAGGGCTTGCGGCATGAAGAACTGCACGGCCAGATCGCCCAAGCCCTGCTGGATGAGCTGGGGGATCTGCTGGTTGGAGAAGACCAACTGGGTCAGCTCGGGGAGCCGGATCTCGCTCTCGCCGACCTTGGCCACCACCGGGTTCTCGTACTTATAGGTGCTGTTCTCGGCGAAGCGCACCTGGGTTTTCTGGCGCAGCTCGAGGAGGTAAGCCTCCAGGGCCTGGTCGCCCTTGATCTTCTTGACATCTTCGGCCACCCGGTCTTTGACCTCGTCAAAGCTGGGGTCGCCGCCGGGCTTGAACTCCTCCACCTTCACGATGTAGTAGCGGCCCCCGGAGGCGATGGGTGCGGTGAGGCCGCCCGGCTTGAGCTTGAAGACCGCTTCGGCGACCTCGCTGGGGAAGATCACCCGGGTCACGTAGCCGGGCTCGCTCTTGCCGGTCTCGGCCCCCAGCGCCCCACCCTGGTCGGCGGCCACCTTGGAGTTCTTTTTGGCCAGCTCAGCGAAATCGGCCCCGGCCTTGAGCTGCGCGTAGAGGTCGTTGGCCAGTTTCTGGTCGTCCACCACGATCTGTCGGGCCTTGACCCGGTCTTCGGTCTTGTAGTTGGCCTTGTTCAGATCAAAGTAGAACCGGATCTCCTCAGGGGTAGGGGTGGCCTTCTTTTGGATCTCCTCGACCCGCTTCTGGATCTTTAGGTTGTCGCGCAGCTCGTCGCGCAGCTGCGAGTCGGTGTAGCCGATCTGGTTCAGAAGCCGGTCGTACTGCTCTTTGGTGGTGGCCCCGGCGCGTTGCTTGAGGTCATCCAGGGCTTTGCGCACCTCCCCGCTGGAGACTCGGATCCGGCTCGAGTCCTGCTGAACGGCTTTGGTGAGGATCACCTGCTCGATGAAAAAGGTATCCAGGAGGGGCTTCATAAGCCCCTGGGGGTTGCTCGAGAGCAGCGGGTCGCGCGACTGAATACGGGCCAGCTCGAGTTCACTGACCGGGCGACCGTTGACCCACATCACGGTTGGGCCTTGGCTGCGATTGCCGCCCAGGTTGCCTCCCCCTTGCAAGGCGAAGAGGATGGTGGCCCCTACCAGAAATGCCAGGGCGAGGAAACCGAAGATGATGGTGATGACCCGTTTGTTGATTCCAAACACTTGACTGCCTCCTTAGGCGGTGCTACCCTTGCTGATGCGCGCGCCCGTAGCTCAGTTGGATAGAGCGTTGGCCTCCGGAGCCAAAGGTCAGAGGTTCGAGTCCTCTCGGGCGCGCCACTACCCCTTTTGTATCCCCACAAACTTAGCCCCGGATGAACCTGGTCTGTTCGCGCGGTCACGTTGCTGAGCGAGGGTCTCTGGCTCAGATCGCCAGAGCGGATTCTAGCACACCACAGAGTCCCTAGGGCCGGTGACCGGCGGGTCAGTTTGGGAGTATGCTTGAGCCTATGCTACCGCTGCTCCTCTCCTGGCTCCACGCCACCAACGACCTCTTTGGTGCCTTCCTGGCCCCGCTGCTGCCCAAGCTTCAGGTGGCCTACGGGGTGGGTTACGGGACGGTCTCGCTCCTGGTGGCCATCTACTCGCTCAGCGGCAGCCTGCTCCAGCCGGTGGCCGGGCTGGTCGCCGACCGCTACGACCGGCGCTGGCTGGCCGCCTTGGGGCCGGTGCTGGTGGCCTTGGGCGGCGGGCTGATGGGATTTTTCCCCACCCCCTTGGCGCTGGGGTTGATGCTGGCCCTCTCTGGGCTGGGCTCAGCGCTTTTCCACTCGGCGGCGGCGGCCCTGGTCGGGCAGTATGCCAACCCCGCCCGGCGCGGTTTCTGGCTTAGCTTCTTCTCCACCGGGGGGTACGTGGGCATGGCCATGGCCCCGGCCCTCTCGCTGAGCGTGGTGAACGCGGGGGGGCTCAAGGCGCTGGGCTGGCTGGTTCCGCTGGCCTTCATCCCGGCGGTGCTGCTGTTGTGGAGGGCCCCGGCGATCCGCCTGCAGACCAAGCCCTCGACCTTCGCCGATCTGGCCCGGGTCTTCAAGGGCCAGGTGGCCCGCTTGTGGGCGGTCTCCACCCTGCGCAGCATCGTCTTCATGAGCTTCTCCACCACCATCCCCTTCTGGTTTGCCCAGCGGGGCCTCTCCGACGAGTGGGTCAAGGTCACCCTCACCGTCTACAGCGTGTCGGCCACCGCGGGGGCTTTTCTGGGGGGAACCCTCTCCGACCGGCTGGGGCGGCGTACGGTGCTGGTGGGCACCATGATCTGTGCGATCCCCCTGTACGTGGCGCTGCTGATGCTGCCCCCGGAAAGCTGGCCATTCGTCCTGGCCCTCGCCCTCACCGGGGCCTTGATGAACGCCGGGGTTCCCACCGCCGTAGCCATGGCCCAGGAGCACGAGCCCAAGCAGATGGCCACCGTCTCGGGGCTTTTGATGGGCTTCACCTGGGGCTTCGCCGGGCTGCTCTACGGGGTGGTCGGCCCGCTCGTGGAGCGCTTCGGGGTTATTGAAAGCCTCAGCCTGATGGGCCTGCTGCTGATCCCGGCCCTCATCCTTTCGCTGGCGGTGCGCGAGGCCCGGCCGCGGGTGGCCCTGGGGGGGGATTGAGCCGGTAGCCGTGCTCTTGAGGTAGGACGTACGACCTTCCGCGTCCCGGCGTTCTTCAGGTGACATCCGCCCTCATCGGTTGGGGCACAATAAGGCCATGGTCAGACGCATCCTGCTGGCAAGCGACGGCTCGGCTTCGGCCAAAGGAGCCGAGGCCCTGGCTGAGTGGCTAGGGTATGAGCTCGAGGCCCAGCTGGTGGGCCTTTTTGTGCGGGATAGCCGCTGGATCCGGCTGCCGGAGTTCCTCGATCTGGGGGCGCTCTCGCTCCCGCTTCCGGCCTACCACCAGGAGATCGAGCAGGCCCTCACGGTGAAAGGTGAGGGCATCCTGGGGCGACTGGAGAACGCTGCCCGGATGGCCGGGGTGAACTTCGCCCGCCAGCTCGAGACCGGGGTCCCCGCCGAGGTGATCGTTCAGGAGGCCCGAACCGCCGACCTGGTGGTGCTGGGCCGCCAGGGGGAGAACCACCCCGAAGGCCAGGTGCTGGGCAGCACCGCTGAACGGGTGGTGCGCGCCAGCCCGGTTCCGGTCCTCCTGGCCCCCCCCGCCTACACCCGGCCTGAGCGGCTCTTGATCGGCTACAACGGCTCCGAGCCAGCCGTGCGGGCCCTGCACTTCGCCGCACCGCTGGCGGTGGGGCTGGGGTTGGGGGTTCGGGTGTTGAGCGTGGACGACACCCCAAGCCGGGCCGAGGACCTGGCCCGCGAGGGGGCCGAGTACCTGGCGGCTTACGGCCTGAAGGCTGAACCGGTAGCGCTCCAAGGCGACCCCGCCGAGCGGCTGCTGGAGCTCCAAGGAGCCGCCGACCTGCTGGCCCTGGGGGCTTTCGGCGGCGGCCCGGTGCGGCGCTGGCTCTTGGGCTCCACCACCGAGTACGTCCTGCGGTCCTCACCGGCTGCGGTGCTGGTCGTGCGGTAGCGCAAAAGAAAGCCTTCCCGAACCATGCGCTAAACTAAGGGGTATAACCCTCGAGTACGCGTTGGGAGGTGCTCATGACGGCGACGGTGCGGCAGTTGTTGCAGGTCAAAGGCCAGCGGGTTTTTGACATCCACCCTCAGGCCACGGTATACCAGGCGCTCGAGCGCATGGCCCAGCACGACGTAGGGGCCCTGCTGGTGCTGGAGGAGGGACGGCTGGTAGGGATCTTCTCCGAGCGCGACTATGCCCGAAAGATCATCCTGATGGGCCGGGCCTCGCGCGAGACTCCGGTTCACGAGGTCATGACCACCGATCTGGTCACGGTCAGCCCGGAGGCCACGGTGGGCGAGTGCATGGCCCTGATGACCGAGCACCGCATCCGCCACCTACCCGTGATGGAGGGGGGCCAGCTGGCCGGGGTGATCTCCATCGGGGACGTGGTGAAGGCCATCATGACCGAACAGGAGTTCCTGATCGCCCAGCTACAGCAGTACATCAACTCATAGCCCGAGGCCGTCAGTTTCGGTCCCGAACCAGCGTGTTGAGCAGGTAGCTCACGATGGCCAGGATGATCGCGCCGATGAAGGCCCCGCCGAAACCGCGCACCTCGAGGTTGGTGAAGTTCGCCACCAGCACCAGCACGATGGCGTTGACCACCAGGGTAAAAAGCCCCAGGGTGACCAGGTTGAGGGGCAGGGTGAGCAGGAGCAGGATGGGCCGGATCAAGGCGTTGGCCAGCCCCAGGATAAGCCCCGCCACCAGGTAATCCACCAGACCCGAACCCGGCGCGAAGAAAACCCCGCTGTACAGTTGGGCCACGATCCACAGGGCCGCGCTATTCAAGATGAGCCGAAGCAGGAATCCTCGCATAGCCTAGCATCCTATTCGACCGTCACCGATTTGGCCAGGTTGCGGGGCTGGTCCACATCGCGTCCCAGGAGCACCGCAGTCTCGTAGGCCAGAAGTTGCAGGGGCACCGCGCTCACCACCGGGGCCAGAAGGGGGTGGGTCTTGGGCACGTAGAGCACGTCCTGGGCAAACTTCCCCACCTCCCGGTCACCCTCCGTGGCGATGGCGATGACCCGCCCGCCCCTAGCCCGCACCTCCTGGATGTTCGAGACCATCTTCTCGTAGAGCGGGTTTTCGGTGGCCAGCACCACCACCGGCAGCCGCTCGTCAATGAGGGCGATGGGGCCATGCTTCATCTCGCCCGCCGGGTAGGCCTCGGCGTGGATGTAGCTGATCTCCTTGAGCTTGAGGGCTCCCTCATAGGCGGTGGGGGCCTGGATATGGCGGCCCAGGAAGAGATAATCCGCCGCCTGGTGGTACTTCTCGGCCACGTGGGCGATTTCCGGGCGCATCTCCAGGGCCCGTTCCACCAGCCGCGGCAGCTTGCGCAGCTCGGCCAGAAAGCCCCGGGCTTGGGCTTCACCCAGGGTACCCCGGGCACGTCCCATCCACACCGCGATGAGGGCCATGGCCGCGAGCATGGCGGTGTACACCTTGGTGGAGGCCACCCCGATCTCTGGCCCGGCGTGGATGTAGAGGGTGTCGTCGGTCTCGCGGGTGATGGAGGAGCCCTTGGCGTTGATGACGCCCAAGGTGGCCGCCCCGCCCCGCTTGGCCTCCCGCACCGCCTCGAGGGTGTCGATGGTCTCGCCCGACTGGCTTAGGGCGATGGCCAGGGTCCGCTCGTCCACCACGGGGTTGCGGTAGCGGTACTCGCTGGCTACCTCGGCTTCTGTGGGAATCCGGGCCAAGCTCTCCAGCAGGTATTTCCCCACCCATCCGGCGTAGTAGGCGGTCCCGCAGGCTACGATGTGCACCTTATCAAAGGCCAGCGGATCCAGCCCTAAGCCCAGCTCGACCCCCCCCACCGCCTCGTGCAGCCGCCCCCCCAGGGTGTTCTCCAGCGCCCAGGGCTGCTCGTAGATCTCCTTGAGCATGTAGTGGGGGTAGCCGCCCTTCTCGCTGGCCTCGAGGCTCCAGTCCACCTCCACCACCTCGCGCACCACCGGGTTTCCCTGAAGATCGGTAACCCGCACCCCCGCTCGGGTGATGACCGCCATGTCCCCGTCGTGCAGAAAGATCACCCGGCGGGTATAGGGCAGCAGCGCCGGGACGTCCGAGGCCACGAAGTTCTCCCCCTCCCCGATCCCGATCACCAGGGGGCTTACCGTGCGGGCCACGATGATCTCCTCGTGGTCTTGATGGGCCACCACCAGCCCGTAGGCCCCGTAGGCCTCCTGAAGGGCGGCGCGCACCGCCTCCTCGAGGTTCCCCTGGTACTTCTCCTCGATCAGGTGGGCCAGCACCTCCGAGTCGGTCTCGCTGGTGAAGGTGTGGCCCCGGCTCAAAAGCCCCTCCTTGAGCGGGAGGTAGTTCTCGATGATCCCGTTGTGGATCACCGCCAGCTTGCCGTCTTCGGTGGTGTGGGGGTGGGCGTTGGGGTCGGTGGGGGCCCCGTGGGTGGCCCAGCGGGTATGACCCACCCCCAACCGGCCGGAAAGGCGCTCCCCCCCTAGCGCCTCGGCCAGAACCGAGAGCTTCCCGGCCTTCTTGACCACCTCCAGGCGGCCGTTTACCTTCACCGCCACCCCCGCCGAGTCGTAACCCCGGTACTCGAGCCGGCGCAACCCCTCCAAAAGCACGTCCGTCGCGTTTCTAAACCCTACATATCCCACGATTCCGCACATGTATACCCTCGCTGAACGCCCATAGCCATAGCGCCACATCGGCGCGACGCGCTATGCCCGAAGCCTTTTTGTGGTTTGCGTTTTGCGTTTGGCTCTTTTGGCCCTGCCCCTGGATTGTCCCGGGCTCGCGCGCCGGGCTTTCTCCCAAGAGGCTTGTCTGGAGCGGAAGGGGAGGGCATTCCCCTGGCGGCATCCGCGGATCTTCGATCTTTCACAGCCGGGCCACGGCTGCTTATCTCTGCCCCGCTGCCTCGGCACATATTTGTACCGAGTTCAGGTTTTGAGTCCGCCTCCTCGTGAGGTAAGCCGGCCACTTGGTCGTCCCCAGCTTACCCCCTGCGCTATCCGCTTGGAGTCTCGATACCCCCTTTCTGTGGGGCACGCCTTGGTGCCCAGCGCGAGTATACATTAAGATTTTGGCCGCTGGAGCCAGGTTCTCTCTTGACAGGGACGATAAAACCCCGGTATGATGCGCCCGGATGTGCAAGGTGAGGCCCGAGTGAGCCCGATGGGGGCTACGGTCGCCACCGGTAAGCATCCTGGCAGTGGAGAGGGTTCGGCGGCGGTAGGAGAGGAAACACGGCAACTCGCCCGAGGCCAACGGACTCATCCCTATGCCAGAAACCCCTCATGAGTGAGGGTGTGAGGAGGCATATGAAGAAAAGATTGGTCATCCTACTGGCAGGGCTCCTGACGGTGCTCTCCATGGGCTTTGGCTCGGCCCAGTTCTCCGATGTACCGGCTGGGCACTGGGCCAAGGAGGCTGTGGAAGCCATCACCGCCCAGGGGCTCATCATCGGCTTCCCCGATGGCACCTTCCGGGGCAACGAGAACCTGACCCGCTACCAGGCCGCCCTGATCATCTACCGCTTGCTGCAGCAGCTCCAAGGGCAGCAGGGCCAGCCCGCGCCGAAGATGGACGAGGAAACCCTCAACACCATCCGCAACGCGGTGCAGGAGCTGGCGGCTGAGCTGGCGGCTTTGGGGGTGCGGGTCTCGGCGCTCGAGGACAACGCCGCCTCCAAGGACGATATCGCCCGCCTGGACGCCGCCATCGAGGAACTCAAAAAGGCCAAGCCCGAGGGGGGCATGGACCAGCAGGCCCTCTCCGACCTGGCTGACCGGGTTGAGGCTGCCAGCGTGGCCGCCGATACCGCCTTGGCCCAGGCCCAGCAGCTCGCCGACCGCCTCGAGGCCGTGGAGGGCGACGTGGCGACCGTCAAGACCCAGCTCGAGGCCGATGCCGACAGCATCCGTGCGCTCAACGAGCTTTCGGTGCTCTTGAACCAGGACGTGCTCAGCCTGCAAGACCGGGTGACCGCCCTGGAGAAGAACCTGGGGGCCTTGAGCGAGACCGACTTCAACGAGTTCGCCACCAAGGAAGACGTGGCCGCGGTGCAGGAGTTCGCTACCGCCCTGCGCGGCGACCTGGTGCGGCTCTCCGACCGGGTGAGCGCCCTGTCTACTACCGTGGACGGTCTCAACAACCGCCTCACCGCGGTGGAGGGGACCCGCCCCAGCCTGACCGGGAGCCTCACCGCCCGCTACGGCTACCGTTACACCACCGGCCCCAACTTCGATATCGACCGCCTCTTCCCGGGCCAGGGTTTCGCTAACGGCAACGATGGGGCAGACCTGGCTGGTAACAGCGACACCTTCGCCCAGGCCGACCTGACCTTCTCGCTCAAGCGCACCGCCACCACCACCGCCGGCTTCAACTTCACCGAGGCCAGCGCCGCCCTGCGCTTCCCTGGCGCTTCTGGCAGCGTTTACATCAACGACGCAATCCAGTTGCGCAGCTTCAGCGTAAAGGGTAACATTGACGGTCAGGACTTCAGCCTGAGCTACTCCCGCGCCCTCGCCTACAAGTTCAACGACTACTTCTTCGAGGACACCGGCACCAATCGCGGCGCTGTGGTCAGCTTCAACGCCAGCAAGGCCTTCCTGAGCCCCAAGATTACGGTGGTGCTGGGCAGCTCCGGTACCGCTGGTAGCGGCCAAGACGACTTCTTCGGGATCCGCACCGCGGTCAACCTGCTGGGCCTGAACGCCAGCCTCAACTACGGCGAGCGCAACGTGCGCAATGCGGCTGCCGCCCCGTCTTACTCCGGCTTCGGTACCGATTTCAACGGTAAGCTCTTCGGCCTGCTGGACGTCAACGGCGGTTACTTCCTCTCCAAGTCCAACGCCAACGCCAGCATCGACTTTGCCACCGACCCGCAGGTCTTCTACCTCACGGGCGGCGTCAGCCTGGGACCGGTGAACCTCAGCGGCAACTACCGCGCCGTTGACTCTCGCTTTAACTCTGGCGGTGCCAACGCCGGCTTGCTCAACAACAACGACGACCAGCCTTTCGTCACGGACAACCGCGGCTTCGGCGCCCTTGGCTCGGTCAAGCTGGGCTTCCTGAGCCTCAACGGCTACTACGATAGCAGCACCGACTTCAACCTGAATAACCCGCAGACGGCCTTCGGCTTTGGGGTTTCCGCCGACCTCTTCGCGGGCTTCAGCCTGACCGGTTACTTCAACAGCACCAGCAATGCCGCCGGCCAGGTGTATATGGGCAATAACCCCTACGGTACCAACGGGCCCGAGACCCGCGCGGCCTTCGGCACCAACGCTGGGGCGCGCCTTTCGCACGACGGTTCTGCCCCCAACGCCCTTATCGGTGGGCTCAACCTCTTCGCCGAGTTCCGCACCAGCGCCCGCGACGGGGGCAGCCTGGGCAACCTCACCGACATCGCCGCCGGGGCCAGCTACGCCCTCAACCTGGGCTTCCTGAACATCACCCCGCTGGTCCGCTACCACTCCTTCGCTACCGATGGCAGCGGCCCCGAAGTGGCCTACAAAACCCTCAAGTACGGCGTGCAGCTCAGCACCCAGACCCTCAACCTGGGCTTCATCAAGCCGAGCCTCTCGGGCAACTTCGCTAGCCGCACCACCAACTTTGACTCTGGCAACAATCCCTCCGAGACCCGCTTTGGCGTGGGCCTCTCCTTCGCTGACTTCCTCCTGCCGGGCGCAACCTTCAGCGCCAGGGCCGCTCAGGTGCAGGGCACCAACGTAGACGTCACCCTCACCCGTTCCTGCGGGGACAGCGCCTTCAGCGTGGATAACGACTGCCTGTACAACGGCCCGGGTACGGATTTCGGCCCGATCACCCCGGCTGCCGCCAGCGACTTCACCCTCAAGGGCCTGTTCTTCTCCTACACCTACGCGGGCGCGGGCATCTGGTACGGCGTCTTCGACTACGACCAGGGCAGCGACGGCACCGTGGACAGCGTGGGCCGCGGCTTCCGCATCTTCTACAGCCTGAACTTCTAATCCCCACCCGCTTTAGGATCCCCGCCCTCGGGCGGGGGTCTTGCTTTTTTAGGGCAGCGGATCCGCCATCGCCAAAGCCCAGTTCGCCCAGGATCTCCTCGAAACGCTCGGCCCCATCGGTGTACCCGCTGTCGAATGCACCGGCCCCCGCAGGCAGCCGTGGGGGTTTTTTGTGGAGCTTATCCCGAACCGCCTCGCGGATAATCTCGGCGACAGGCTTTTTGGAGCGCCGGGCCTCGAGCTCGGGTCCAGGTAGATGGTGGTGCGCTTCCAAGGGCTTGTAAAGTTGGTCAGAATGTGTAGGATAAAATTGTGAAGATGGTGAGCGTGCACCAGGCCAAGCAGCATTTTTCTGAACTGCTCGAGCGCGTCCACGCGGGCGAGGAGGTGGTGGTCTCGAAGTACGGCAAACCCTACGCCAAGCTGGTGCCCCTGGAGCCAGTGGATAAGGTTCCGCTGGGCTTCTTGAAGGGCAGTGTGGAGGAGGCCTTCTTTGATCCGCTACCCGAGGGGGAGCTGGCACCGTGGCAGGAATGAGGCTGCTCCTCGACACCCACACCCTGCTCTGGGCCCTCTATGAACCCCACAAGCTGTCCCCGCGCACCCGGCATCTGCTCGAGAACCCCAAAAACACCCGCCTGGTGAGTGCGGCTACGATATGGGAGATCGCCATCAAACACAGGCTGGGAAGGCTGGCCCTGGGCGGGGATTTCCTGCAGCACTACCCGGCCTACCTGCGCGTATTCCTAGCGGAAGAGCTGTGGATTGGGGGAGCGCATGCGCGGCTGGCCGCGCAACTGCCCGGCGATCACAAAGACCCTTTCGACCGCGTCCTGGCGGCGCAAAGCCAGGTCGAAGGGGCCTTGCTGCTGACCGATGACCCTAAGATAAGGGGTCTGGGGGTGGAGACCCTCTGGTAAAGGATTGTATTCTGATGTAGACAGAACAGGCCGGGGCTTGGGTAGACTGAACCCTGATGTTTCGCTACCAAGGCCCCGAACCCAAAGGCGACCAGCCCAAGGCCATCCAAGGGCTGGTGGAGGCGCTGGAGGACGGCGAACGCTTCGTGACCCTGCTGGGGGCCACCGGCACCGGCAAGACCGTGACCATGGCCCAGGTGATTGCAAAGCTGCAGCGCCCGGCCCTGGTGATGGCCCCCAACAAGGTGCTGGCCGCGCAACTGGCCGCGGAGTTCCGCGAGCTCTTCCCCCAGAACGCGGTGGAGTACTTCATCAGCTACTACGACTACTACCAGCCCGAGGCCTATGTGCCGGGGCGCGACCTGTTCATCGAGAAGGACGCCAGCATCAACCCCGAGATCGAGCGCCTGCGCCACTCCACCACCCGCAGCCTGCTCACCCGGCGGGACGTGATCGTGGTGGCCTCGGTCTCGGCCATCTACGGCCTGGGGAGCCCGGAGGACTACCGCAAGATGAGCCTGGTGGTGGAGGTGGGACAGGACCTGCCCCGCGAGGCCATCCTCGAGCGGCTGGTGGACCTGCAGTACGAACGGGGGGACCTGGAGCTTGCGCCGGGGCGGTTTCGGGCCAAAGGCGAGACCCTCGAGGTCTGGCCGGCCTACCAAGAGGAGCCGATCCGCATCGAGCTATTCGGGGACACCGTAGACCGCGTCAGCGTGACCCACCCGGTCACCGGGGCTCGCCTGCGGGATCTGCCGGGCTTCGTGCTCCTCTCGGCCACCCACTACGCCACCCCGGAGTGGCGGATCAAACAGGCCATCCCGCAGATCCGAGCCGACCTCGAGCGGCGGCTGGGCGAGCTGGAGGAGGGGGGCAAGCTCCTCGAGGCCCAGCGGCTCAAGGAGCGCACCCTCTACGACCTGGAGATGCTCGAGGTGATGGGCACCTGCCCCGGCATCGAGAACTACAGCCGCTACCTCTCCGGCAAGGCCCCCGGCGAGCCGCCCTATACGCTGCTCGACTACTTCCCCGAGGATTACCTGACCCTCCTCGACGAGTCGCACGTGACGGTGCCGCAGCTAAGGGGGATGTACAACGGCGACTACATGCGCAAAAAGACCCTGGTGGACTACGGCTTCCGGCTGCCCTCGGCCCTCGATAACCGCCCGCTCAAGTTCAACGAGTTCCTCGAGCGCGTGGGGCAGGTGGTGTTCGTCTCGGCCACCCCCGGCCCTTATGAGCAGGAGGTCTCGGGGCGGGGGGTCGAGCAGATCATCCGGCCCACCGGGCTCTTAGACCCCAGGGTCACGATCAAACCCGCCAAGGGACAGATCGAAGACCTGATGGGGGCGATCCGCACCCGCTCGGCTCGCGGCGAGCGCACCTTGGTCACGGTGCTCACGGTGCGGATGGCCGAGGAACTCACCGGCTACCTGGTCGAGCAGGGGGTACGGGCCCGCTACTTGCACCACGAACTCGACGCCTTCGAGCGCCAGGCCCTCTTGCGCGACCTGCGGCTGGGCCACTTCGACTGCCTGGTGGGCATCAACCTGCTGCGGGAGGGCTTGGACCTGCCCGAGGTGAGCCTGGTGGCCATCCTCGACGCCGACAAGACCGGCTTTCTGCGGTCGGAGCGTTCCCTCATCCAGACCATCGGGCGGGCGGCCCGCAACGCAGAGGGCGAGGTCTATCTCTATGCCGAGACGGTGAGCGAGGCCATGCGGACCGCGGTGGAGGAGACCAACCGCCGCCGGGCCATCCAGGAGGCCTACAACCTCGAGCACGGCATCACCCCAAAGACCGTGCAGAAGTCGGTGCGCAAGGTGATCCGGCCCGACCATTACGGGGAAGAAGCCGTGGAAACCGCCCTCGAGCGCCCCGAGGATCTGCGCGAGGCCCTCTTGGCCCTGGAGGAGGAGATGTGGCGGGCCTCCGAGGCCTTAGACTTCGAGCGAGCCGCCCTGGTCCGCGACCAGATGCATCGGCTCGAGGCCCAGCTTTTGGGTCTGCCCGAGCCCACCACCGCCGGGAAGCGGCGGGGGAGAAAAAAACGATTAAGATAAACGTTCCTTAGCCCAGGGCACATGGGTCAGAGACTCCCCGGGCTCTAAGATGGACTTGAGGAAGCCCACACTTCCTTACCGAGGACTACTCTAAGCTTTAGCTAGTGCTGCCGTAAGGATCGCATCCGGCAAACGAGGTCGTTATGAGAAAAGCCTTAGCCCTACTACTGACCTGCGTGACCGCTTTGGCGGCCGCCCAGGTCCGACCGCAGAGCATCATCGTCAACCCTACCCCCCCGGCAGACCTGCAGGTGCGGGTCTGGGTGGACAAGGATCCCAGCGGCACGGGGAACCCCGTCTACGATTTTGGGGAGCCCATTTTTGTCTCCGTGCAGGTGACCCAGGATGCCTACGTGTACCTCTTCAGTGTGCGGGCCACCGGGGAGATCGTGGGCATCCTGCCCAACGCCTACGATCAGGACAACTTCCTAAGGGCTGGTGAGGTGCGCACCTACCCTCCGGCGAGGGCGCAGTACGGCTTCACCGTGGCCCCCCCGGCCGGGCAAGACCGGGTGCTGGCCGTCGCCAGCCGCCGCCCGCTGGACGTCTCCGAGATCGTGGACATCCAGACCGGCCAGGCCCGCATCCAGGGGGTGCAGAACCTGGCCAGGGCCCTCTCCATCGTGGTCACCCCGGTCCCTCGAGCGGACTGGGTGAGCGACGAAGCCTACTTCATCGCCGGCCGGCTTCCCCCGCCTCCGACCGCGACCCTCAGCGTGGACTCCAACCCACGCGGGGCCACCGTGCGCCTGAATGGGCAGGTGGTCGGCAACACCCCGCTGACCGTCACCATCAACGCGGACCCGGCCACCCTCGAGGTCTCTCGGGCCGGTTACCCCACCTACCGCACCAGCATCAACCCGCGTCCCGGGGAGCAGGTACGGGTGTTCGCGGATCTGCAAGCCCTGCTACCGGGCCGGATCGTGGTGGACGCCAACGTGTGGGGGGCCCAGGTGTACATCGATGGGCGCTTGGTGGGGAACGTCCCGGTAAATGTCACCGCTGCGCCGGGCAGTCGGGTGGTGGAGGTGCGGGCCGGGGGCTACACCACCTTCCGCACCACCGTCAACCTGCGGCCGGGCCAGACCGAGCGGGTCTATGCCACCCTGCGGGCGGTGGCCCCGCCGCCCCAGCCGAGCCCGCCAATTGTGGTTCCTGCTCCTAATGTTCCGACCGGGCGGATCACCTATACCTGTCAGGGTGGGCGGCTGGTGGTGAACTATGTCAACCCTAACTTAGTCCAGGTCTTCTACGACAACGACTTCCAGGATTTGCGCTTGACCCAAGGCGGGGGAACCCTGGTCTACTCGAATGGCACCTACACCTGGCAGCTTCAGGGAGGGATTGGTGCTTTCTTCGTCCGGGGTGGACAGGTCCGTAGCGACTGCCGTCCACAATAATCGAGATCAGGCGGACTCTTCCGGAAGAGTCCGCCCGTAAACTTTAGCTCACTAAAGGAGGAATACCTTATGGTCATGAAAAGACTCACTTTACTCGGATTAGCGGGCCTTTTGATTGTATTCATCAGCGCGTGCAGTGGGATTGTCGAAGTGATTGTCCGGTTGCCCATTGACTTTGGTTCGGGAAACAAGCTGGTGGTCACCAACGCTAGCCTATCTACCAACTACTACGACGGCAACAGCGGCAAACCGACCTACTACATCTGCGACAACAAGACGACCATCATCACCTACAGCTTTACCTACAATGACCCTTTCTACTTTGGCGGGTGGAGTTCCCAGCTCAGGGGGTATGCGTCGGGCGAAATCAAGGGCCAGGTGAGCTTCCCGGCCAGTGACCCGCGTAACAATGTCGCTACCCGTACCGTAACCGTGGATTACCGGGTTGACCCCGGAGCTGTGCCGCTGAACAGTGGGGCGGGTACGTCCGTTCAATCCACCGGCGTATCGGCTCAATCGATTATCGTCGTTCCCAACCCGAGCGTCATCGGCAGGACCTATGTCGATATCGTGGTAAAGGGAGCGAACGGAGCAGCCGACTTGACCGGTACGGTAGGCCCACTGAAGGTGATTGATAACTGCCCATAGGCTAGGAGAGCTAGATGAAACAATTTGTAGCCCTTCTGCTTGCTTCCTTCCTGCTGTCTTCTTGTGTTTATCTGGTCGAAGACACCACGTTGGGTACTCGGCCCATCCCGGTAACGGTTCCAGCCCCTAGCTTGGGGAGCTATACCTATACCTGCAACGAAGGGCGCTTGGTGGTTAACTACGTGACCAGCGATAGCGCACGGGTGTTCTACAACGACACCTTCCAGGTGCTATCCTTACGGGATACTTCGCCGGAGCGCGTCTACTCCAACGGAACCTACACCTGGTCTTTGAACCGCTCGGGGCAGGGAACGTTCAGGGCTGGTTCCCAACTCATTCGGACTGGCTGTACCCTGTAAAGGCCGCACAAAAAACGATGGTCGGGGTAACCCCGACCATCGTTTGTTTGCCTGGACTACATCAGCAGGATGGGGCGCTCGAGGTAATAGGCCACCCGCTCCAGGAGCTGGCCCGCGGTCTGGGGGT
>PSML01000028.1:0-28218 GCA_040290145.1 Meiothermus sp.
AAAGCAGGCCGCAGCAAGGGCCACTCCACCCGCCACAGCCTGCGCCAGGGGCCCGCCCCCAGCACCCGGGCGGCCCCCAGGCCCTTCTGCTACCCTGAAGGGGATGCTACGAGATGAGGCGCTGACCATCCTGAGGGCTCAGTTTCCCGAACTATCCCGGTGCTTCGGAGTGTCGAGCCTGGCCCTGTTCGGCTCGACGGCGAGAGGGGAAGCGCATGCCGGTAGCGACGTGGATGTGATCGTTGAATTCGAGCCGGGGGCTAGGGTAGGGCTGTTCGAGCTGTTCGAGCTGAAGCAGGCGCTGGAAAAGGGGCTGAAGTGCACCGTGGACGTGGTTACACTGGATGGACTACGGCCCTGGATGCGGGAAAAGGTGCTGCGGGAGGCTATTCGTGCCGCCTAGGGACTGGGTGTACTGGCTGGGTGACCTATTGGAGGCTATTCAGGACGTGTGCAGTTACACCCAGGGTCTGGATTTCGAGGCTTTTACTCGAGACCGCCGCACCCTCCAGGCGGTGGTGTACTGCTTTATCGTCATCGGTGAGGCCGAGCGGCATATCCCGGATGAGGTCAAGACCCAGCACCCCGAAATCCCCTGGGAGAAGATGAATGGGATGCGGAATTTCCTGGTGCACGAGTACCCTTGGATCAGTCCGCGGATCGTTTGGGATACAGCGACGCAAAACTTACCCCCCTTGCTCGAGCCCTTGCGCCGGATTTTCGAGGCCCAGAGATGAGGGTTTCATTGCCGCTACCGTAATTACTCCGGCCAGTTCCCCCCTAAAGCCTCCCAGGCCCGGGCCATGTCTTCGGGGATAGGGGCCCGGAACTCCAAGAGCTTCCCCGTCCTCGGGTGGGGAAGCCGCAATTCGTAGGCGTGGAGGGCGATGTGGGGGCGCTGCGGCTCACTCAAATGCGCAATCCGCCCCTCGACGACCCTCATTTTGTACGCATTTATAGATGGAAAGAGACGCCCACCAAAGTGGACATATACCAGGAGCCTAACCGTCCCATACGCTCTCGCTGGCTACTGTTTCACTTCAACGCGCTTCATCCTTAGGCGTTTTTTTGGCCGCCGTTCTGTTAGGCCTGGGTCTTTATTATTCATTCTGGTTCCCCGTACTTCAAGTAGAGCCCATCCATATGCTGGCTGCCTGGGCCCTGTTAACCACAGGACCATCAGCATCGGGCCGAGCCACCAACCCCTAACCCAGGGGCCTTGGCCCCCGGTCCAAGAGCAAAAACAACCCCCCCGCCAGCCCGGCCAGCAGCGCGGCCAGCGCCAGCGCCTCGGCGAAAGGTTCCGCTCCCGGCCTCCCCAGCCGCTCGTAGATGGCCACCGAGAGCGTGGCCCACTCGGGCCGCCGCAACACCAAGGTGGCCCCGAACTCCCCCACCACCGCGGCCAGGGCCAAGGCCGTCCCCGAAAAAAAAGCAGGCCGCAGCAAGGGCCACTCCACCCGCCACAGCCTGCGCCAGGGGCCCGCCCCCAGCACCCGGGCGGCCTCCAGCACCGTCTTGGGCATCGCCCGCAAGGAGGGCAGCAGGGCTCGAGCCAAGAGGGGGTAACTCAGCAGGGCGTAGGCCCCGATCAGGATCACCAGCGAACCCCCCAGGGCGGGGTAGGCCAGCAGATACCCTAACCCCACCGCCACCGGGCTCACCATCAGCGGGAGCAGGCCCACCAGGTCTAGGCCTCGAGCCCCCCGCCAGACCGCGTAGGCGTAGAGGAACCCCACCGGTAGCACCACCCCCAGGCTGAGCGCGGCAAAGTGCAGGGTGTTCCACAGGGCCAGCGGGGCCGGGGTGAAGTCTTGGCCCCTCCAGGCGGAGAGCCAAGCTTCGGGGGCCGCCAGGGCTCGAGCCAGCAGGGCCAGCAGCGGCGCGTACAGGGCCAGAAAAAAAAGCCAGACCCCAACCGCCAACCGCCCTGCCAAACCGGGGGACAAGGGCTTGGGCGGGGCGGAAGGGGACAGGGAGAGCGAGAGCCGGGTTTGGGCGCTCAGGTAAAGGAGGGTCACCAAGGCGCTCACCGCCAGCTGCAAGAGGATCAGGGCGGTGGCCTCGGGGAAGGCCAGGCGGTAGGCCAACAGCCCGTAGACCTCGACCTCCAAGGTGGCATACCTCGGCCCACCCAGCACCAGCGGGAGGCCGAAGCTGCTGAAGCTGTAGAGGAAGGTCAGCCCACCCCCGGCCAGGAGGGCCGGGGCCAGCAGAGGCAACCCCACCCGCCAGTAGGCCCGCCCAGGGCTAGCCCCCAAGGTGCGGGCCGCCGCCAGGGGGGCCTCCAGGGTGGGCAGTTGGGCCACCAGCATCCGCAAGACCAGCCCCAGGTTATAAAACGCGCTGGCCCAAAGGAGGATCCAGGGGGTGCCGTAGAGGTTGACCCCCAAGATCCCCCGGGGGCCTACCAGGGCCAGAAAACCCAGCGCGACGACCAGGGTCGGCAGGACGAAGGGGACGGTCGCCAGCGAGAGCAAAAGGTCGCGTCCGGGGAAGCGGTAACGAAAGGCGTAGGCCAGGGGCAAGGCCAGGGCGACCACCAGGAGGCTCGAGCCCAGGCCGTAGGCCAGGCTCCAGGCCAGGCGGCCCCAGTAGTAGGGGTTGGCCCAGGCCAGCCCCAAACCCTCCCCAAGCCCCAAAGCCAGGATGCGGCCCAAAGGGTACAGCAGGGCCAGCCCCAAAAAGGCCCAGACCAACCCAGCCGGCCAGCGAAGGAGCATTCTGGGCTACTTCTGCCGGGCCTTGCGCACCGCCTCGGCGCTTTGGCCCTGCAGCACTACCCGGCTCCACTCCGCCACCCAGCGCTCGGCGTCACGGGCGATTTGCTGGGGGGAGAGCTTGGCCGGTTCTTTGGGGACCTCCGCCCACTGGAAGACCGGGGGCAAGGCCGCGTCTACCCGGGTCGGGTAGACCCACATCTGGGTGGGGATATCCTCCTGTACCGGCTTGGAGAGCAGCCAGTCCACGAACCTACGAGCGGCGGCGCGGTTCTTGCTGCCCCTCAGGATGCCCACGTACTCAATCTGCAAAAAGCTGCTCCCCGGCAGGAGCAGGTTGCCGGTGGGCGGCTGGCTGAGCTTTTTCTGGCTGTAAAACAGCTCAGCAGCGGGGCTGGTGGCGTAGGAGACCACCAAGGGACGGTCGCCCCCGTTTTTGCTGAATGCGGTGTAGTAGGCCTCACTCCAGCCCTTCTCCACCCGCACCCCGCCTTTGCGCAAGCCCTCCCAAAAGTCCAGGTAGCCGTCCTGGCCAAAGGTGGCTACCGTAGCCAGCAAGAAGGCTAGCCCCGGGCTCGAGCTGGCCGGGTTTTCCACCACCAGCAAGCGGGCCCACTCGGGCTGGGCCAGCTCGGCGAAGCTCTGGGGTAGGGGTTTGTCCTGGAAGTAGGCCTTGTCGTAGTTGAGGGCCACGTAGCCAAAGTCCACCGGGAGGGCCCGGTAGGTCTGGTCGAGGGCCAACTCGGGCCGCACATAGGCCAGCTGGGGCGAGCGATAGGGCTCGAGGATATCCGCCGCCAGGGCCTTGGCCAGCATGGAGTTATCAAAACCGTAAAGCACATCCGCTACCGGAGCGGCTTTGGTCAGGATGGCCCGGTTGAGGGTTTCCCCGGCATCCCCCGCCTTCAAGATCCGGAGCTTGATCCCCGACTGCTGCTCGAACTGGGCGATGAGGTTCTTGTCGAGGCTAAAGCTCTCGTGGGTCAAAAGGGTGAGGGTCTGCCCCCACGCCAGGCCCCACAGCAGCACCCACAGCCACCACAGTCTGCGCATATCAAAAGACCCCTTTCCGTCACCGAGAGGGGCCTTGGTCACGCTCCCTACGCCGGTACTACCCGGGTCAGGTTCCAAGGGTATTTCTCAGCCCCTTTGGGGGCACCCCCGGTGACGCCCTTAGTATACCGCCCGAACCCAGCATTGGGGCAAGGCGGCTTGGACCTTCCGGGCCAGCCAGCGGGCTTCCTCGGGATCGGCGGCCAGGCCGAAGAAGCTCGAGCCTGAGCCCGAGAGCAACACCCCCCTGAGCCCCAACGCCCGCAGGTGCCCCGCGAGTTCGGCCAACCCAGGGTATAGGCGGAACACCGAGGCCTCCAGGCTGTTCCACCAGGGGGGCTCGAGGCCCGCCGCCAGGGCCTGCCGGATGGCCCCCAGGGGCAGCGGAGGGCCGTAGTCCTCCGGCCTTAGGGCGCGGTAAGCCTCGGCGGCCCGCACCGCCAGACCCGGGTTGACCAACACCAGCGCCAGCGGCAGGGGCTCCACCGGCTGCAACCGCTCCCCGATGCCCCCGGCCTCGGCCCAGCCGCCCCGCAGGAAAAAGGGCACGTCGGCCCCCAGGGCGCGGGCCAAAGACCCCAGGTCGAGGGGGGCCGGGTACAGCTCAGCCAAGCCCAGCAACGCCGCCGCCGCGTTGGAAGAGCCCCCGCCCAGGCCCGCCGCGATGGGTAGGTGCTTCTCCAGGTGCAAGCGCACCCCTCCCGGCCAGCCGGCCCCCTCGAGGTACAACCAAGCCGCCCGGTAGGCCAGGTTGTCCATCTCCAGGGGCAGATCGGCGCCCTGCACCGTCAGCTCGATGCGCCTTGGTTGCGGGGTTGGCTCGAGGGTGAGCCAGTCCCCCAGCGGAAGGGCGGCAAACAGGGTGTGCAGCTCGTGGTAGCCGTCCTCCCGGCGGCCCAGCACCGAAAGCCCCAGGTTGACCTTGGCGGGGGAAAACCGCCTCACCCCCCCTCCCAGACCCGCGCCAGCCCCTCGGCCAGCGCCAGGTCTTCGGGGTAGGTGAGCTTGAACAAGCGACGATCCCCCTCCACCAAGGCCACCGGGTGGCCCAAAGCCCGCACCAACTGGGCATCGTCGGTGGCCTCGAGGCTCCGCTGGCGCGCGGCCTGGTGGGCCTGGAGGAGCAGCTCCCGGCGAAAACCCTGGGGAGTCTGTATCAACCGGTACTCCTCGCGCGGCAGACTGGGGCCATAAAAACCCCCCTCGAGCGCCACCAGCGTATCGGGCACGGCCACCGCTGGGCAGGCCGCCCCGTGCCGGTCTACCGCCTCGAGCACCCGCCGCCACACCCCAGGGGGTACAAAGGGGCGGGCCACGTCGTGGACCAGCACCACCTGGCCCGAGGCCTCGAGCAGGAGGTTGTACACGCTCTCTTGCCGGGTCCGGCCGCCCTCCAGGAAGCGGACTTGGGGGTGTTCCAGGGCGTACCCGGCGGGCAAGGCCACCAGCCGTTCATCGGCCCAGGCAAAGGCCGCCATGGCCCGGTCCAAAAGGGTGCGCCCGCCGACCTCGAGCCAAGCCTTGGGCCCTTTGCCCAACCGCTCCCCCAAGCCCGCCGCGGGCAACAGCACCGAAACCTTCACGCAAAAAATCCTACTACGCCGTCGGCCCTTCAGACTGCGCTCATCAACCGGGCGAAAGATTGAACCGTATGACGTTTTTTGACGCGCTCATCCTGGGGATTATCGAAGGGCTTACCGAGTTTCTACCGATCTCCTCCACCGGCCACCTGACCCTGGCCGCCCACCTGCTCAAAATTCCTGTCGAGACCGACAGCTTCGTCAAGAGTTTTCTCATCGTGATCCAGCTGGGGGCCATCCTGGCGGTGCTGAGCCTGTACCTAAAGCGTTTCCTGCAAGACTTCGAGGTCTGGAAGCGCATCGTGGTGGCCTTCATCCCCACCGGGATCATCGGCTTCGGGCTCTACCGGGTGATCAAAGATCGCATCCTGGGCAACGACCTGATCGTGGTAGCAGCCCTGGTCGGGGTGGGGATCCTCCTGCTGTTCGTGGACCGCTGGCTCCAGGGGCATCAGCGCTATAGCGACGTGGACCAGATGCCGCTGGGCCGGGCCCTGTTGATCGGAACCTTCCAGGGCCTTTCGGCCATCTTCCCCGGAACCTCGCGCAGCGCCGCCACCATCGTGGGGGGGATGATCTCGGGGCTCTCGCGGCGGGCCGCTGCGGAGTTCTCCTTTATCTTGGCCGTACCGACCATGCTGGCGGCTTCGGGCTACGACCTGTACAAAAGCTCCAGCACCCTTCCCCATGAGGGTTACGGGCTGATGGCCGTGGGGTTTGTGGCGGCGTTCGTCACCGCTTTGCTCAGCGTGCGCTGGCTGCTGGAGTTCGTAAGCCGCAACACCTTCGTGCCGTTCGCCCTCTACCGCATCCTCATTGGCGCGGTGTACGCGATCTTTTTCCTGCGTTAGCCGCTTCCGTCTTTCCAACGGGCCGAACGCGGATACTCCAGCCCCAGCAGGTCCAGAATCCGCTGGGTGATAAAGCCCAGTAGGTCATCCACC
The DNA here is from genome assembly GCA_040290145.1 of Meiothermus sp. GTDB lineage: Bacteria > Deinococcota > Deinococci > Deinococcales > Thermaceae > Allomeiothermus. The sequence goes on from PSML01000028.1 coordinate 6,298, forward strand.
GACCTCGGCTTGTGATAGAAGCCGGGGCTCGCGGGCAGGATGGTCGCTCCGGCCTGGGCCGCCTTGACCATAGCCTCGAGGCTCGGCAAGGGCAGGGGGGCTTCGCGGGGCACCAGGATCAAGGGGCGGCGCTCCTTGAGGGTCACGTAGGCGGCGCGGGTCAGCAGGTTGTCGGCCAGGCCCAGGGCGATTTTGGCGAGGGTCGTGGCACTACAGGGCACCACCACCATCCCCACCGTGCGAAACGAGCCCGAGGCGATGGCCGCGCCCAGATCGGGCGAGCGGTGGACCACGTGGGCCAGGGCCTCCACGGCCTCCACGCTGGTCTCGGCCTCCTCCACCAGCACCCGCTTGGCCCCTTGGGTCATGACCAGGTGAACCTCGAGGTTCGAAACCCGGCGCAAAGTGTGCAAGAGATCGAGCGCATAGGGCATCCCCGAAGCCCCCGAGAGCCCCACCACCACCCGTCGGACCGTGCTCACAAGTAGAGTCTACGGGTTCTCCAGCGACCCCCTTTGTACCCCATACCCCAACCCCGCCCGATCGGGAGACCGCGCCGTCGGGCGCCTAGTCCTTGGGGGGGCGCCAGGGCTCGCCCTGGAAGAACTCCCGCACCAACTGCGCTACCAAGGGGGCCAGGAGCAACAAGGCCAGCAGATTAGGAATGGCCATAAACCCGTTGAGGGTGTCGGAGACGTCGATAAAAGCACCGAAGCCGCCAATGGGAGCCACAAAGGCGATCACCACGAAAGCCATCCGGTAAGGCCAGCGGATTCCCTCGCCAAAGAGGTAACTGGCCCCTTCCTCGCCGTAAAAGGCCCACGAAACCATGGTCCCGAAAGCCAGGGCGGCTAGGGTCAAGGCCAGGATGATATCTCCCACGCCCGAAGGATGGGCTTGGAACAGGGTCACCGCGGCCTGCGGGGCCGTGCCCACCCCCTCGCGCTGCCAAAGCCCTGAGGCCAGGAAGGTGAGGGCCACTAAGGTGGTGACGGCGAGCGAGACCAGCATCTCGGCCACCCCCCAGAAACCCTGCCGTACCGGGTGATCCACCTGAGCCTGGGCGTGGGCGATGGGGGCTGAACCCAGCCCGGCCTCGTTGGCGAAGATCCCTCGCCCCAACCCGGCGTTGATCATGGCGATGTAGCTACCCAAAGCCCCCCCCGCCAAGGCCTGCAGATTCAAAGCCGATGCGAAGATCTGGCCCAGCGCCGCGGGGATCTGAGCGGCATGCACCACCAGCAGCGGGATGATCGCCAAGGCCAGGAGCAGCAGCTTGACCGGCACAATGAACTGAGCGAAAGCGGCGATGCGCCGAATCCCACCGCCGATGATAAGCCCCACCACCACGGCCACCCCCAGCCCGGTAATGGCCGGCGGGACATTAAAAGCCGACTGCAAGGAATTTCCCACCGCCCCGGCCTGCGAGAGGTTGCCGATACCAAAAGCCGCAATCGCGGCAAAAAGGGCGAAGGCCCCGCCTAAAAGGGCCCCCCCGCGGCCAAAGCGGGCCGCCAGCCCCCTCGAGAGGTAAAACATCGGCCCCCCCGAGACCGTGCCGTCGGTGTAGCTGCGGCGGAAGTGCACCGCCAGGGTGGCCTCGGCGAACTTGGTGGCCATCCCCAGGAGGTAGCCGAGCCACATCCAAAACACCGCCCCCGGCCCCCCGGCCAGGATGGCTGCGATCATGCCGACGAAGTGCCCGATGCCCACCGTGGCCGCAATCGCCACCATCGCGGCCTGGAAAGGGGTAATCTGGCCGCCAAAGCCCTGTGCCCGCTCGCGGATGGCCCCTAAGGTTTCCGAGACGATGACCCCCAGCCGGCGAAACTGGATGAAGCCGAGCGCCACCGTCAGGACCAGGCCGACCACCAGGAACACGAACTTGGCCTCGAGGCCAAACACCACCCGGTTGAGCAGCGCGTTGATGGCTAGCACGTCCATATGGCCTTCACTCTATACGAGCGCCCGGGCCCACCCGCGGTCAACTGAACGAGGTCGCTTGGGCCTAGTCCAGCTCCGGCCACACCTCGACCTGGGTTCCCCGGACTAGGCGGTATTTGCGCAGGTCTTTTTCATAGAGCCCGAGGCGCGACTGGAAGTTGGGGCGGGGCCGAGGGATGAAGGTCAGGTCCCCTGCCCCGCTGTGCCCGCCGATGCGGATGTGAAAACCCTGCTTGATCTGGCGCGACCACTGGAGGTAGAGGGGCTCGTCGAGGTAGGCTACCCCCTCCTCGCTGCCATAAAGGGCCAGCACCACCAGCAGGGTCGGCTCGAGGAGGAGCCGGGGCTTGGCGCTCACCCACCCGGCGGCGAACAGGCCGTCGAGGGCTTGGGCAGCCTCGAGCACCCCCGCAGCCTCCCGCGTGAGCACCTCCACGATGCTGCGGCCCTCCAGGCTCTGCAGTAGGTGGGGTTCGCTCTGGGGCAGGTCTCCCTGGCGGGCCTTGGGGTTTACCCGCAGCACCTGGGTCCAGTCCTCGGGCAGGTGGCGCAGGCTCTGCCAGGCCTGGGCCTCCTCGGCCAGCCGGGCCTGGGTCTGGAAGCCTCCGCTTTCGATGGTGGCCATCGGCGGGGGGCTCTCCGCCTCGAAGCGGAAGGAGGCCCGGCGCACCCCCAGCAGCAGGGTCAGGGCTCGAGCCCCGGTGAGCTCTCCGGCCTGGGCGTGGACGATCTGCCCAGCGTGGACGTAGATGCTCCCAAGGAGCGGGGGTGGCTCTATGACCAAAGCCCCGCCCCGCCCCGTGGAAAAGAGCATCTGGAGCAGCCCCACCAGCGGAAAGTCGGCCAGATTTCCCCTCAGCACTGGTCCTCCCCCTTGCACCCCGACGGCCCGATTGTACCGAAAAAACCCGGTCAGCCGCGGTAGGCCCGCTCGGGGGCCTTCTGGGGTAAGTTAGTGTATATGCCCAGCGTGCTCATCCTCCACGGCCTGTCCTCGCACCCCGTGCTGACCCTCGGCCCCCTTCCCGAGATGTTGCGCCAGGCCGGATATCAGGTGGCTCAACCTGCCCTGCCCGGCCACGGCACCCGCCCCGAAGACCTCAAGGGGGTGCGCTGGTCGGACTGGTACAGGGTAGCGCTCGAGGCCTACCGCCCTTTGCCCGCGCCCAAAGCGGTGGTGGGCCTCTCGATGGGCGGGTTGCTGGCCGCCAAGATCGCCGCCGATGAAAACCCGGCTGGGCTGGTGGCGATGGTTCCGGCCCTGGGTTTCGTCAACCGTACCGCCTACTTGGCCCCCTACCTCTCCTGGGCCATCCCCGTGGCCAAGGGGACTGCTTCGGTGCGAGACCCCGAGCGCAAGGCCAAGAGCCCCAACTACCCCTGGATGCCCACCGCTGCGGTGGCTGAGCTAGTCAGGCTCCAGCGGGAGGTCGACCCCCTCTTGCCCAGGATCAAGGCCCCCGCCTTGGTGCTGCAAGCCCGCTACGACACCACCATCCCGGAGGCTTCGGTGCGGCGGTTCTACCAGCGGCTGGGCAGCGCCAAAAAACAGTACAAGGTCTACGAGAGCGAGCACGACCTGCTGCTCGACAGCCAGGCCGATCAGGTCGCGGCGGACGTTCGGGATTGGCTTGCGGGGGTCATGCCGGTCTGACCGGGCTCGAGCGCTGGAAGGCCACAGCCAAGGCCCTCCCCGATCCAATCCCGGTTCTGAGCCCAGCCAGAACGGGATCGCGGCAGCGGTGATGGTGGTCTCGTGGCGGCCTGGCTGACCCCTTAGCCCCTATGCACCTCCACCTCGAGCTTGTGGTTCCCCCGCTTGGTCGAGCCCAGCACCCTCCGCACGGTAAGGACCCCCAACCCCTCGGCCACCAGGGTGTCGCCTTCCCTCACCTCGTCCTTGCCGAGAGCGGTCTTCCCGGCGAGCTTGACCTTTCCGGCCTTCACCCCTTGGGCGAAGTAGTTGCGGGAGACCCCGAAACCTTTCGAGCCCACCGCGTCCACCCGCAGGCTGGGGACGACCACGCTCCGCACCCGCTCGCGGCTTTTGGGAAGCTCGTCGGGGGTGGGCTCGCGCACCTCCAGGCCGGATTGGGCCAGGGCTTTGTGGCCTTTGGGCAGGGTCACCACCAGGAAGCCTTCTTTGGCCTCCTCGAGGTCGCCCAGCAGGCCCGGTTCCACAATCCCGCGCAGTCGGTCCTCCAGCCCCTCCAAGTCCCCCGCGAAGCGCACCAAGAGCACCCGGGTCGGGTCGGAGACCTGGGGCACCTCCACGGGGTAGAGCACCATCACCTTGCGCTCGGCTAAGGGCAGGCCGCCGAAAGCCTCCACCTGGAGCCCCTCTTGCTGGGCCAGTCGGCGGAGTTCTTCTTGGCGGTCGGGCTCGAGGAAAGGGGTCTGCACCACCCGCCCTCCCCTGGCTTTGCTCACGTATTCGCGCATATGGACCCCAATCTACCGCACCGGGTAGTCCGGTTTTATCCGGCCACATCGGGCCTACTCCCAGCCCGCCAGAGCTCGGCGTACACCCCCCCCTGCTCGAGCAGCCCCGGATGCCGCCCTTCCTCGGCGAGCCGCCCATCCTTCAGCACCAAGATGCGGTCGGCGTGCTGGACGCTGGCCAGCCGGTGGGCCACCACCAGGAGGGTACGCCCAGGGCGGGCCTGCTCCAGCGCCGCCATCACCTGGGCCTCAGCGGAGGGGTCGAGGGCGCTCGTCGCCTCGTCCAGAACAAGGATTTTGGCATCCCGCAATAGGGCCGCCGCGATAGCCAGGCGTTGCCGCTGCCCCACCGAGAGAGCGGCGGGGTCGCTCCTTAGGCCTTGGGGCAGTTCGTTCCATAAGCCCACCGCCTGCAAAGCGGCTCGGGCCCTCTCCTCGCCGGCGCCCGGAGCCAGCGCAGCCAGGTTTTCAGCCAGCGTCCCCCGGAAGAACCGGGGCTCCTGCGCAACCCAAGCCAGCGACCGGGTGAGGGTCGCGTGGCCATAGCTCGAGAGGGGCTTCCCGTCGAGCAGCACCCGCCCGGAGGTAGGCCGGTAGAGCCCCAGCACCAGCCGCAAGAGGGTGCTCTTTCCGGCCCCGCTGGGGCCGACCAGGGCGGTGAGGGTGCCGGGCTCGAGGCCAAAACTCACCCCCCGCAGCGCGGTTTTGCCGCCGGGATAGGTGAACCAGACGTCCTCGAAGCGGAGGTGGCCGGCCACCGGGCCACCCTCCGAGCCCTCCGGGGGAGCCGGGGGGAGCCGGAACAGCTCGAGCAAACGCGCCGCCGCCGCGTCGGCCTGGGCCCACAGCAGGCCGGTCTTGGGGATCACCTGCAAGGGGGCGATGGCCAGGCCCAGGAGGGTCAGGTAGGCGGTGAGCCCGCCCGCGGTGAGGTTCCCCGCGGCCACCTCGCGGATGCCCAGCCCCAGCAAGAGCCCCAGGGCCAGCCCGGTGAAGACCTGGGATATGGGCAGGTGCAGCGCGGTGAGGATGGCCCGGCGCAACCCCAGCCGGTAGAGGCGCCGGCTCTCCTTTTCCAGCCGCTCCAGGGCAAAAGGCTCGAGCCCCAGGGCCCGCACCAGCTCGAGCTGCCCGAAGACCTCGGCCAGGGTGAGGGCCACCTGCTCGGCCTGGGCCTGGGTGCGCCCGCTGGCCTGTCCAACCAGTCGGCCCACCAAGCCGGTCAGCAGGGCCAGCAGCGGCATCAGCAGCAGCAGGCTCAGGGTCAGGGTCAGGCTGAGGCCAAAGAGGGCTCCCAGCAAGGCCAAGAGGCTCATCCCCTGCAGGAGGCCGATCCCCAGGGCGTGGAGGATAAAGCCCTCGAGTTCGCGCAGATCGGCCAGGATTCGCCCGGCCAGGGCCGCCGAGTCGGGTAATCGGGAGAGTTCGGCCCGCAGCAAGGATTGCCCGAGGCGTTCGCGCAGCAAGGCCGGAATCCGCACCGCCAAGTAGCCCAGATACGCCTCGAAGAGGTAGCCGCCCAGCACCACCACGAGCAACAGCCCGCCCCCCCGCAGCAGCAACGAGCCCAGAAGCTCATAGCGCCCACCCACCAGCACTTGGTCGTAGAGCGGACGCACCAAGGTCGCCAGGAAGGCTTGGGACACCGCAGGCAGCAGGGCCATCAGGACGGCCAGCAGCAGCCAGGCGCGGTAGGGGCGGAGCAGGTGCCAAAGGCGCATGCCCTCCCAGGATACCCATAGCGGGGCGGGGTGGCTCGAGTTTCCGGGGTCAGGGGCGGGTAGGGGTTCCTCTGCTAGCGCTCAGCCAGCCATCCCTACACATACGAAAACCGTGCAGAGGGGGCAAACTCGAGAAGGTTCATCGGTTTCTGAGCTGTGTTAGTAACGCGGCCGGGTGGACCGCGGTCGTGGTCTTGCCGGTGCCGCCCTTGGGGTTGACCACCGCCAGCCTCACGCGACCTCCGCCCTGCGCACGTGGAGGAGGTCGCTCTCCTCCACCGCCCGCACCTCCTCAGGGGCGAGGGTGAGCACCCCCAGGGTGTGGCCGGTGAGGGTGGCGAACTCCACCTCGTAGCCCTCACCCCCTCCGTAGACGTGCACCGCCGTGCCCACATCCCCGGCCTCGAGGCCGAGCTCGGGCTTGTCCACTCGGAGCACCACGCTGTCCAGCTCGCGGATCATCCTTCTTTACCCCCCTCCGCCGGGTAGGCGGTGATCAGTCGCGCCTGGGCGTACCGCGTAGCGGTCCCAACAGGAATCTGCCCCCTGGTGTACGGCCCTGCTGGCCTGACGGCTTCCCCGATCCACACGCTCAACACCCCCGCGCTGCCCCGCGGACCCAGGAGCTTCCCTCGAGCGGCCCACTTGGGGCCGAAAGGGGTGGCTTCCGGAGGCCATACGGGCCTGGAGCTTCAGGGCCTCTGCCAGATCCAGGGGGTTCTCGGCGGTGAAGCCTGTCGCTGCGAAGAACCGGGCCTTTGCCGGCCCACGGGGTGAGTGGGGGAGAGCAGGTGGTCGGTGAGTTTCCGCAAGGGCACCTCCGGCTCCATCTCGGTGAGGGGGTTCACCGCCTTCCCCTGGAAGCGGCCGCCCTCACGCCCTGGCCTCCTTCGTGCGGTCGAAGGCCTCCTCCGAGCCCAGCAGCCGCACCGCCTCCCCGCGGGGCCGCCCCACCCGCACCCCTTGGATCTCGCCCCCCCTCAGGCGCTTGCGAATGGCCTCCAGGGTGCGGGCCAGCTCCTCCACCGTGTAGTAGAGTTTCATGGGTTTATCTTACCCAACCGAGGCAACCAGACAACCCAGTACTTACCTGGACTTACGCGGCCTCCACCTGCACCGGTAACAGAGGGCTCAAATCCAGGATCAGCTTACCTGCGATGAGTCTCCGTCGGCAGCGGTTATGTTTAGAGCATGAACCGCCATACCCATCGGATGTCCGTGATGAGGAATGGGCCCTGGTCCTGCCCTATTTGACCCTCGCTCCGCTAGAGGCTCCCCAGCCCAAGTACGACCTGCGCGAAGTGCGGGGCACCCTGCGTTGGATGGTCAGAACCGGTGCTCAGTGGAGCTTTTACGGATGGCTCGTTGGCAGGCTCTAGGGTTTTTAGCTCGAGCCCCGGAGCACCGCCTCGACCAGCGCATCGGCTCCGGGCCGGGCCTGGAGCGCCTGCAGCCTCGAGCGCACCCCTTCTTGCTGCTGGGGGGAGAGCAGGTCTAGACCCACCTGGGCCACCCGCTCCGGGCCGAAGACCCCGCGCAGCTCGGGGTAGACCCGCTGGCCCAGCCACTGGTTGGGCAGGGCCAGGTGGGCCATCTTCGGCTCGGCCCTGAGGACCGCCTGCCGCTTGAGCCAGTGGCCGCCGGGCAGCAGCCCGATCCAGTGCAGGAGGCCCTCGAGCGGGATCAGCTCGGGTTTATGCAGGGGCAACAGCACCACCGCGGGGAGGCCGGAAAGGGCCAGCTCGAGGGTGTTGGTACCGGGGATGGTGAGGGCCAGCTTGGCCTGCTGCATGGCGGGGTAGCGCAGAGACTCGTCCAGCACCTGAACCTCCAGGCCGTGCTGGGAGATCAGCCAGCCCTCCCGCAGCCGGGCGCTCACCCCGCCGAAGACCCGAGACCCCTCCGCGGCCAGGGCCTCCTCCACCACCCGATCGGGCAGGAGGCGGCTTCGCACCCAGGCGAAGCGCAACCCCGGTTTGTGCTGGGCCAGCAACTCGGCGGAGCGCAGCATGAACCCCAGCAGATACCGCGCCGCGAAGGGGCGGCTGCCGGGAAAGAGCAGCACGTCGGCCCCGATCGAGGCCGCCTGGCCCCTCGGCCTGGTCTCGGCCATGGCGTCCAGCACCAGGTTGCCCACCACCTCCAGGCGGGTCGGGTCGGCTCCTCGCCGCAAGGCCTCGGCCCGGGTGCGCTCGGAGTCCAGGAAGAACCGCTGGAGCCGAGGGTGCCAGTTGCCCCCGCTGAAGCTATAGGAGAAGGCCGGGTAACCGGTCGAGCGCGAGAGCAGCACCGCGTCGCGGGGGGCTCCGCCCAGCATCAGGATTCGGCCTTGGCCCCTGCGCGGGCGGGCCACCAGCCGGGCCAGCAGCTCACGGCGCTCCCCGACCCCATCGAGCGGGAGCTCCTGGGCTTTATGCCGCTCCTGGCCGCTGGCGAACTGGTCGGCGACCAGAAACAGCTCGAGCCGAGCCCGCGGGCACCGCTCGCGCAGCCGCCGCACCACCGGGGGAACCCAGGTGGAAAGCTCGCCGGGGCCGTTGGTCAGCAGCAGAATCTCGTCCATCGGGCGGGGCTCAGTCTTCCCATCTATCTTCCGGGCGGACGAACGCCGCGATCCCCCGCTTGGAAGGGGCCTCCAGGAAGGCCCAAAGCCGCAAGACCTCCTCGGTTGGGGGGTGCCCCTCTGGACCGCGGCCTTCCCGGAGGGCGCGGAAGGCCCCCTCGAGCGCCCGGTAGCGCTCCCCGCCGATCCCACCCCGGCGCAGCCCGACGGTGTTGAGCCGGTAGTGCCGGGCCGGTCGCCCATCGGCCAGCGCGAAGGGCAGTATGTCTTTGCCCACCTTGGAGGCCCCGCCCACCATGGCATACGCCCCGATCCGCACAAACTGGTGAACCCCGGTCATCCCCCCCAGCACCGCCCTCTCCCCAACCTCTACATGACCGGCCAGATGAACCGCGTTGGTCAGGATCACCCCGTCTCCCAACCGGCAGTCGTGGGCCACGTGGCTATGGGCCATCAGATAGCAGCCCGCGCCGATGCGGGTAGGGCCGTCCTCGCGGGTCGAGCGGTGCAGGGTCACCCCTTCGCGGATCACCGTGCGCTCCCCGACCTCGAGCCAGGTCTCCTGACCCCTGAAGCTGAGATCCTGGGGCTCTCCACCGAGTACGGCGTGGGACCAGACCCGCACCCCCGCCCCCAGCCGCACGTAAGGCCGGACGACCACGTGCGCTCCGAGCACCACCCCCCGCTCGAGCACGCAAGGCCCCTCCACCACGCAGTAAGGGCCGATTTCTACCTGGGGGCCGAGCTGGGCCAGCGGCGAGACGATGGCGGTGGGATGGATTTGAAGATCAGTCATGGCGAAAGCTTAGGCCTCCCCCCGCACCACGAAGGTCAGGGTGGCCTCGGCGTGAAGCTCCTGGCCCACTTTGGCCTGCACCCTGACCTTGCCCAGCCCGCGGCGGAAGGTGAGCAGCTCGCCCTCGAGGATCAGGGTGTCCCCCGGCGTGACCGGCTTTTTGAACCGAGCGTCCTCCACCGCCACCAGAAACACCAGCCCGCCCGGCTTCACCCCCGGCTGCTGGGCCACCACCGCGATCGAGGCCTGGGCCATGCTCTCCAGGATCAGCACCCCGGGCATAATGGGGTAACCGGGGAAGTGCCCGGTGAAGTGCGGCTCGTTGACGGTTACGTTCTTGAGGGCCCGGAAGTGCTTCTCGTCGGCTTGAAGCACCCGGTCAATGAGCAAAAAGGGATAGCGGTGCGGCAGAAATTTGAGGATCTCGAGGATATCCATCCCCGCCAATTGTACTAAAGCGCCCCGCAAGTTCGCTCAGAATTCGTCCAGCAGGTTTTTCAGCTCCTGGTGCCCTCGCACAATCTCCAACAGACCCTCCCGGTATAGATCGCACAGCAACGCGGCGGTCTCCTCTGGGGTGGCCTTGAGGGAGCGCCCAATCTCCTCGGCCGTGCACCGACCATCTGCGGATTTGAGAAAAAGATTGGCCCGGATGGTCGAAGGCGGATGGTAGTTTGAACCGGGAGGACGCTGACGGGGTACGATCAACCGCAGACCCATCACCGCGGCGGGCTCGAGCAAACCCTTGTCCAACAAACCCATGACGGCTCGCTCGGCGAGGCTAAAATCCAAACCGCACATCTGGATTGCGGCCTGCAAGGTTCGCCGCCCGTTGAGATGCCGCAGTACGCTCCATTCCTCGGCTGAAAGGGTAGGGGTGGCTTTTACCGGGGCCAGCCGAAAGGAAACCCCCAGGGGCAAGTAGCGCTCCTGCCGGCACAGGTGCAGCAGTTCCTGGCTCAAGGCCAGGCGGGCCGACGGTGCCGGCAAGGGGGGGGTGGCCTGAAAAGCAACCAGACCCCGGCGGAGCTTTAGGGCCAAACCCAAGCCGACGCGAGCCTGCAAGGCCAACACCGCCTGCAAGTCCTCTGGCCCGAGCTTTTTCTGCGCCAGCAGAGCTTGGCCCAAAGGCAAAGGCCCCTTTAGCGCCTCGGCCAGCTCGGCCTCGCTCAACAGGCCACGGGCCCGTAGAAACCCCCCCAGCGGCTGCAACCCCTCGGCGGCTTCCAAGTACCTTCCATCCAGGTGAAGCCGCAGCCCTAGGGGGGAGAACAGCAACGATCCCTGGAGGTTTCTCCTCTCCACGATGCCGAGGAGCGAGATCAGGGAAAACTCCGCCAGATCACCCCGGAAGCCTGTCCAGACCTGGGCCGACATAGCACCCATCAGTCTGGCCTAAGGGCGTCAAAGCGCGGTCAGGCGGATCACCCGTAAGCCGACAGGGGTTTGAGGGCATGGGTGAGTTCGATGGCCAGCTCCAGCGCCAGCAGGTCGTCCTCGAGGGTAACCAGAGGCGGCGTACCTCGCTGGATGCGGTCCACGAAGTGCTTGAGTTGGCGGCGCAGGGGGTTGTCGTTTTCGATGGCTACGCGTTCTACTTGCTCTTGCACCCGCCCGTTTCCATTGGGGTAGTCGTGATACTCGGCAGGGAAGCGGTGGGTGGCGACCTCGGTGTACTCGCTGCCAAAGTCCAGGCGGATCACCTCTCCATCTTGGGTCAGGGAAAGCGAACGCTCGCTTTGCGGCGAGACCCGGCTGGCGGTGAGCACCGCCCGCACCCCCGAGGGGAAGTCCAGCACCGCATTGGCGTACTCGTCTAAACCGTCCACCTCCTGGCCCACCACGCTGTACCGGTGAGGCCGCTCCCGCAGGAGCAAAAGCACCAGGTCGAGGTCGTGGATCATCAGGTCGAGGATGACCCCGATGTCCCGAATCCGCCGGTTGTTGCCCAAGCGGCGGGTCTCGAGCATCCAAGGCCGCTTGAGCATCCGCGGCAGCTCGCTCACCGCTTTGTAAAAACGCATCACGTGCCCAACCTGGAGCACCAGCCCCTCCTCTGCCGCCAGGCTGACCAGTTCTTTGGCCTGGGGGAGGGTGGGGGTCATGGGTTTTTCCACCAGCACATGGACCCCGGCCTGCAAGAACATCCGCGCCTGGGGGTAGTGCAACAGCGTCGGCGAGGCGATGGAAACCGCCTGGACCTGGCCCAGCAGGGCCTCGGCCTCGGGGTAAGTGGGGACTTCCAAGTCCCCCTCGATGGCCTGGCGACGCTTTGGATCGGGGTCAGCCACCCCGACCAGCCGCACCCCCGGTAGCCCGGCATAGATCTGGGCGTGGTAGGTGCCCATCACCCCTACTCCGACGACCCCTACTTTCAGCTCCATAGGCTCCCTTTCTGCCTGCCCCGCAAGGGCCCGCCAACCCTGGGCGGATCATACACGGGCTGCCGCCGCCGTGACGTGGGTTTTGACCCGCAGCAGGAGCCGGCCAACCCTGGGCGGATCATACACCTGCGCACCTTAATCCAAGCTGAAGGTCTTTAGGTCGCACCCTGCCCGGAATCGGCCTCCTCCGCCAGCCACCGCTCGAGCTGGGCCGCCAACTGCACGTGCAGCCGGTGCGAACCGCGGTGGACGCTGAACCGCCCGGCCCAAGGGGCCCCGGCCAGGTAGAGGTCCCCCAAAAAATCCAGGGCCTTGTGCCGCACCGGCTCATCTAGACCGCGAGGGGTGTTGAGCGGGGCCCGGTCGCCAAACACCAGGGCGTTCTCCAGCGAAGCCCCCCGGATCAGCCCTTGGGCCTGGAGGACGTTCACCTCGGAGAGGAAACCGAAGGTGCGGGCATCCGCCACCTCGAGCAGGGTTCGCGGCGGGCTGGCGAAGCTCTGGTAGCCGATCTTGGGATGGGGGAAAGCCACCGTCACGTTGAGGGAAAAAACGGCAGCGGGCTCGAGGCTGGCCAGGCTTTTGTCCACCTGGAGCTTGAGGGGCCTTGGGACCGGACGGGCTTGGGGCCCCTGGGCGGGGAACGCGGCGAGCGCCTCCACCCACTCCTTGGCGCTCCCGTCGAGGATGGGAACCTCGGGCCCCTCCACCTCGATCAGCACCCCTTCCCAGATCCCCCGCAGGTACAAGGCCGCCAGGAGGTGCTCAACCGTCATCAGGCGCACCCCGTCGGCCTCCAACACGGTGCAGCGGGTGGTGTCGCCCACCCGGCTGGCCAAGGGGCGGAAGGTCTGCCCCCCTACCCGCAGGCGCACGGGGCCCTCCTCGGCGCAAAACCGAACCCTGCCCCGCTCCCCGCTGTGCAAACCGATCCCCTCGAGAATCAAGGCCCGACCTCAATTCATCCTGTGCCCGATCCATCCCTGCCCAAAAGCCGACGGATCCTTTTTTCTACCCCAACCAACCAGTCGAGCAGGGCCAAGCGCCGCCAGTGCTCGCGGATGGGCCGGGCCGGGATCCCCCCGGCCCAGGTCTGGCCAGGAGGGATATCCTTGGACACCCCGCTGCTCCCGGCGATGCGGGCCCCCCTCCCGACCCGCACGTGATCCGAGATCGCCACCTGGCCGGCCATCACCACCCCGTCTTCGACCCTCACGCTGCCCCCCACCGCGCTGAGGCCCACCATGACCACCCCCTGGCCGATCCGAACGTTGTGGCCGATCAGCACCAGCTCGCCGATCTTGCTGTGAGCACCGATCCGGGTCTCCCCCACCAGGCTGCGTTGGACAATGCTCCCCGCACCGAGCTCTACCCCTTCCTCGAGCACCACCCGCCCGGTGTGGGGTAGGCGAACCCCATCCTGGAAGCCAAACCCCACCACGCCCACCACCGCCCCGGTGCCGATCCAGCAGCCCGGCCCGACCACGGTGCGGGGGTAGAGGGTGACGCGCGGCTCGAGCACCGTCCCCTCCCCTACCTCCACCCCTGGGCCCACATAGGCATAGGGGGCCACCACCGCCCCCGCCCCGATGTGGGCCCCCGAACCGATGAGGGCATACGCCCCGATGGCTGCGGTGGGGTGGATCTGGGCACCGGGCTCAACGGTCGCGGTGGGGTGAATCCCCTCCTCGGCCCAGCGGGGAGGGCGGTCAAAGAGCGCGAGTAGCCGGGGCCAGGCCCCTTCGGCCCCTGGAACGAAGATGATGGCCGGGGCTTTGGTTCCCTCTGGCAGCGGGGCGCGAGCCTCGTCCAACACCAGCGCGGCCCCCGAGGCCAGGGCCGCCTGGAGCCACCTGGGCTCCCGCACCAGCACCAGCTGGCCCGGCCCGGCCTCCTCCGGTGCGGCCAGGCCAATTACCTCGAGGTCCGGCCCTTCCAGACGGCCCCCCAGGTGCGCGGCGATCTGGGATAAGCGCATCGCCTGACGTCACACCCCTCCAGGCATCCCTATCTTCTCAGCACCGCGTCCGAGGAGACCAGCGCATCCTGCAAAACGTGGAGCATGTCGAGGGCCTTGCCGGTGCCCACCGCCACCGCCTCCACAGCATTCTCGGCCACCACCACCGGTACACCCGTGGCCTCCTGCAGCAGGAGGTCGAGGTTGCGCAACAAAGCCCCCCCACCGGTGAGCAGGATGCCCCGGTCGATGATGTCGGCGACCAGCTCGGGCGGGGTGGTCTCGAGCACCTGCTTGACCCCCTGGATGATCTTCTCGAGCGGGTCTTGCAGGGCCTCGGTGACGTTCTGGGCCGAGACCTCCACGGTCTTGGGAAGCCCGGAGACCAGGTCGCGCCCGCGTACCTCGGCCACCACCGGCTCGTCGTCGGGCAGGATCTTGGCCGCCCCTACCTTGATCTTGAGGTCCTCGGCGGTACGCTCGCCGATGAGCAGGTTGTACCTGTTGCGGATGAAGCTGGCGATGGCCTCGTCGAACTCGTTCCCGGCGATCTTGAGGCTCTGCGAGTTGACGATCCCCCCCAGGCTGATCACCGCGATGTCCGTAGACCCCCCGCCGATGTCCACCACCATGCTCCCGGTGGGCTCGGCGATGGCGATCCCTGCCCCGATGGCCGCCGCCAGGGGCTCATCGATCAAAAAAGCCCGCCGGGCTCCGGCCTCCACCACCGCCCGCACCACCGCCTGGCGCTCGACCTCGGTGACCCCGGAGGGAACCCCCACCATCACCTGCGGCTTAAAAAAGCGCGAAGAAACCGGCGAGAGCACCTTGCGCATGAAGAGGGTCAGCATCCGCTCGGTAAGGGTATAGTCGGCGATCACCCCGTCCTTGAGCGGCCTGGCCGCCACGATGTTGCCCGGCGTGCGGCCCAGCATCCGGTAGGCCTCGGCGCCCACCGCTTTGACCTCCTTGCTGCCTTGCACCATCGCGATCACCGACGGTTCGCGCAAAACGATCCCCTTCCCGCGCACGTAAATCAGCACGGAAGCGGTTCCTAGGTCAATCCCGATGTCTTCGCCCCTAAACATATCGCCCCATTCTATAGCCCAAGCTGAGAAGTGGTGAGGCCCACTTGGGGCCGGCCCGTAGCATATGACGCGGAACCAGCCGGGGCAACTGCCGTGATATTTTTAGGCAAGGTGCGGATTCTGGTGACCTCCCTCAAAGGGGGCGTGGGCAAAACCACGACCGCGGTCCACCTGGCGACCTTCTTCAGCGATCTGGGGCCGACCCTGCTGATCGACGCCGATCCTGCCCAAGGCGCCCTGACCTGGGCCAATCGGGGCCCGGGGTTCCCCTTCGCCGTCAGCGACCCCCAGGAGGCCAAGCCCAAGCGCTTCGATTACGTGGTCTACGACACCCGGGCTCAGCCCAAGGCCAAGGCCCTGGAGGAACTCAGCGAGCGGGCCGACTGGATCGTCGTGCCCACCGCGCCCGGGGCCCTGGCGATGGCCACCCTCGAGCGCCTGATCCCTGAACTCCGAGCCTACCCTTACCGGGTGCTGGTGACGTTGGTTCCACCTCCACCTTCGCGGGACGGGGAAGCCGCGCTCGAGACCCTGCGGTCGCTTCAGCTTCCTCACTTCAAGACCTTCATCCCCCGCTACGCGGCCTTCGAGAAAGCGGTGCTGGCCGGGGTGGCGGTACGGGAGGTGCGCGACGAGCGGGCTTTGCTGGCTTGGGCAAGCTACGCCAGGGTGGGGCGGGAGCTGTTGAAGGGTAGGGGCTAAGGGCCCGCTACTTCGCATACTCCACGGCCCGGCTCTCCCGCACTACCGTCACCTGCACCTGCCCGGGATAGCTCATGTCCCGCTCAATGCGCCCGGCGATCTCACGGGCCAGCAAGATGGCCTTGGCGTCGTTGATCTTGTCGGGCTTGACGATGACCCGCACCTCTCGGCCAGCCTGCACCGCGAAGGCGCTTTCCACCCCAGGGAAGCTCAGGGCGATGCGCTCGAGCCCCTCCAGACGCTGGATGTACTCCTCCAGCGATTCGCGCCGGGCTCCCGGACGGGCTGCGCTGATGGCGTCGGCGGCGGCAGTCAGCACCGAGTAGAGGGTCTCGCCCCTCTCGGGGTCGTGGTGGTGGGCGATGGCGTCAATGACCTCCTTGGGCTCGCCGAATCGGCCCGCTAAGGTGATGCCGATCTCGACGTGGGTGCCCTCGATCTCGCGGTCCACCGACTTGCCCAGGTCGTGCAACAGCCCGGCCCGGCGGCCCATCGCGGCATCAAGCCCGAGTTCGGCGGCCATGATCCCGGTGAGGTGGGCTACCTGAACCGAGTGCTTGAGCACGTTCTGACCGTAACTTGACCGAAAGTGCAAACGCCCCAGGAGCTGCACCAATCCGGGCTTCAAGCCCACCACCCCGGCCTCGAGCGCGGCCTCCTCGCCCCGCTCGTAGATGTAGGTCTTCATCTCGTTCTTGGCCTTCTCCACCACCTCCTCGATCCGGCTGGGGTGGATGCGCCCGTCCTGGACGAGTTGCTCTAGGGCCATCCGGGCGATCTCGCGGCGGATGGGGTTGAAGCTCGAGAGCAAAACCGCCTCAGGGGTGTCGTCGATGATCAGGTCCACGCCGGTCAGGGCTTCGAAGGTGCGGATGTTGCGGCCCTCGCGCCCGATGATACGGCCCTTCATCGCGTCGGAGGGGATGGGCACCACCGAGACCGCCAAGGCGGCGGCCGTCTCGGAGGCCTGCCGCTGGGCCGCCTGGGCCAGGAGCTTCTGGGCTTCGCGCTTGACCTCGAGCCGGGTTTTTTCCAGGCTGGCCTTGACCCGGTGGGCCTTCTCCTCCTCTAGCTCCGCATCCAAACGCGAGAGGAGCAGGCTGCGGGCTTCCTCCTGGCTCATCCCGGCCACCTCCTGCAGCCGCTGGTCAATCTGCTTCTCGCGGCCCGATAGCTCGGCCTCGCGCTCGTAGAGAGCCCTCTCCCAGGCCTCGAGCTTTTCCTCCTGTTGATCTAGCTTGAGGGCCCGGGCATCCAGCTGTTCGCTGCGGCGGGCCAGGCGCTCGAGTTCGCGCTTTTGCTCCTCGCGCTCCGCCCGGACGCTGACCAGCTCCGCTTGTAATCGCTCCCCCTCGCGCCGCAGGGCCTCTTTCTCGCGCTCGATGGCCTCCTGGTCGCGCTTGAGGGTGGTCTCGACAGCGCGGATGCTGGCTTGCATCCCGGCCTCGAGGCGTTCGCGCTCCTCCTTGAGCTGGGCCTGCATACGGGCCTCGAGGGTCTGGCGGGTCCGCTCGATCTCGACCTGCGCGGCCTCGCGCATGGCCTTGGCCTCAGCCCGAGCGGTGTTGAGGATGTCGCGCGACTCGGCTTTGGCGGCCTCGAGCATGACCTGGGCTTCCCGGCGGGCGTCGGCCAGCATCCGCTGGGCTTCCGATGCCTCCACGCTCTGCTGATCGGCGAGGCGGCCCATGCGCTGCATCAGCAGCACGATGACCCCACCCAGCCCCAGCACCAGCAGGAGCAGCACGATATCTAATACGTTTAAGTTCATCAGGCGCCTCCTAAGCTTAGGAGGCCCCGAGCTGAATTCGTTGTGACGCCAGCGGGTTTTCTCAGCTTGATCCGCCAGAGTCCAGCGGCAATCCCGGACAGTTGGCCACTCCTCCCAAGGGGGGCTTCCAAACTCGCCACCACCCAACCGGCTGCGGGGAGTGGAGCATGCAGCCAGGCCGGACAAAGTTCGGATGATTCAAACCAAACCTCCGCGTCAACTCGGGGCGCTCCAACCGGGCTTTTGGCCCGTCAGGCTTCAGCTTCAGCAGCTTCGGGCTCCGATTGCTCTTCGCCCGCCACCACTAGAGGCATTTTACCCGCTTGCGCCAAAACTTTCTCACGGATCTCCTGAGCCATCTCGGGTGCCGCACGCAGGGAGTCGGCGGCTTTCTCCTTGCCCTGGCCCAGCCGGGTCTCGCCGTAGGAGAGCCACGAGCCGGACTTCTCGATCACCCCGGCGGCGATGGCCACCGTCACCAGATCGGCCATGGGGTCAATGCCCTTGCCGAAGTACAGCTCGATCTCGTGCTCGCGGAAAGGCGGAGCCAGCTTGTTCTTGGTGACCTTCACCTTGACCCGGTTGCCCACCGCGTCGTTGCCGGCTTTGATCGGCTGACCCTGTTTGCGCACGTCAAGGCGCACCGAGGCGTAGAACTTGAGGGCCCGCCCGCCGGGGGTGGTCTCGGGGTTACCGTACATCACCCCCACCTTCTCGCGGATCTGGTTGATGAAAATACAGGCCGTATTGCTCTTGGAGAGCGCGGCGGTGAGCTTGCGCAAGGCCTGGCTCATCAGCCGGGCCTGGATGCCCACGAAGGCATCCCCCATCTGTCCCTCGATCTCGGCCTGGGGAACCAAAGCCGCCACCGAGTCCACCACGATCACATCCACTGCCCCCGAGCGGGTCAGGAGTTCGACGATCTCCAGGGCCTGTTCGCCGGTATCGGGCTGGCTGACCAGGAGTTCGTCGATGTTGACCCCTAGGCTTTTGGCGTAGATCGGGTCAAGGGCGTGTTCGGCGTCCACAAAGGCCGCCACCCCGCCCTTGCGCTGGGCTTCGGCCACGATGGAAAGCGAGAGGGTGGTCTTGCCTCCCGACTCCGGACCGTAGATCTCGATGATGCGTCCGCGGGGGATCCCGCCGATGCCCAGGGCCATGTCCAGCCCCAGGCTCCCGGTGGAGATCACGTCCACTTGTTGGCGGGGTGACTCGCCTAGGCGCATCACCGCGCCCTTGCCAAACTGCTTCTCGATGGATTTCAGGGCTCCGTCCAACGCTTTTTGCTTCTCTTTATCCATGCTGCACGCTCCTCGACTGGGCCAGGGGAAACCGCTCGAGTATTTGATACCTAGAACCCGACGATGATAATTCCGAGCGGACCAGGCTGACTTCATAGACCCCGAACTCCACATCAAAGACCAGCGGTCCAGGGCGGGGGGCTGGCCCCTTGCGACGGGCCAGGGTGATGTGGGCTTTGGGGCTTGGGGCCTCGGCCAACTCCGGCAGTGCCCGACGCAGACCCAAGGCCAGCCCGGCAAAGCCCGCTCCCTCGGCCTTGGCAAACCAGACCCGGGGCGACCCCTGCTCAGGGAAGAAGCCGGTGCCACCCACCCGAGCCGTGAAGGCCGGAACCCCCGCCGCCACCGCTTCACCGACCGTACGGAGTTCGGGAAGCCGGGCTTGGTCAACCTCGCCTAAAAACATCAGCGTGACGTGAAGCCCCTCGGGCTGGGTAACCTTCCAGCCCCTATAGGATCGCACCCGCTCCTGTGCGCGGGCTAGGACTTCACGCACGTTTTCCGGCACAAATACGGCGTAGAAAAGCCTCACGATCGCCTCCGCCGGGCTTTATTCCAGCTCCTTTACCAACAGCCCCAAGGCCAAGTAGGCGGTGCGCTGGCGCAGGGTTTGCCGGGAGGCCACCGGCAGGTGGTAGGAAAAAACCTTGGTCTCGCCCGGCCCAGCCAGGCCGATGTGGACGGTTCCGACCGGTTTGCCCTCGAGCTCGTCCGGCCCGGCCACGCCAGTGGTGGCCAGGGCATAGCTCGATCCCAGGGTGTCCTGAGCGGCCTCGGCCATGGCCTTAGCGGCCTGTTCGCTAACGCTGCCGTGGGCCTCGAGGATTGCGCGGGGGACGCCGAAGCGAGCCTTGGCCAACCCCGAGTAGGAGACCATCCCGCCTAGGTAGACCCGGCTGGCCCCGGGAACCTCGGTGACCAGGCTCCCCAACATCCCCCCGGTGAGGGATTCGATGGTGGCGAGGGTAGCCCCCCTCGCCTCGAGCCTGCGCAGCGCCACCTGGGGGAGGGTGTCATCGTCCTCGCCCCAGATGTTCTTGAGCCGCTTTCGGATGGCTTCGGCCAGGGCGGGGGCCTGCGGGCTGCGGCCCCGGATGACCACCTCCACCCCGGAGGGCTTGGCGTAGCTGCCCACCTCGAGGCCCTCCTCCCGTTTGAACAGCTCGCCCAGCGCCTGGGCGAGGTCGGATTCGCCCAGGCCGAAGGTTTTGAAGGTTTTCCGGTAGTAGTAGGCCTGGGGAAGCTCGAGCCTGGGCAGCAGCTCGCGCCACATCGGCTTCCACTCGGCGGGCGGGCCGGGAAGGGCCACCAGATCCTTGCCCCCCTGATGCACCCACCAGCCGGGGGCGGTTCCACGGGGGTTGGTGAGCCAAGAGGCCGAGGGGATCTTCATGGCCTGTTTGCGGTTGACCTCGGCCATGACCCGGCCCCGGCTTTGGAAAAAGGCCTGGATGGTCTCCAGGACCACCGGGTCCAGCTCGAGCGGTTCCCCTAAGGCCTCGGCGATGGCCTCGCGGGTCACGTCGTCAGCGGTAGGGCCGAGCCCACCCGAGAGCACCACCAACCGCGAGCGGCTCCAGGCCTCGCGGATGTCGGCCACCAGGTAAGGCAGATCATCGGCCACGCGCAGGGTGCGCTTGACCTCGAGGGCGTAGGGGAGCAGGCTCAGCGCGATGTCCGAGGTGTTGGTGTCCATCGTCTCGCCATAGATGAGCTCGCTGCCCACGCCGATGATTTCTGCTAAAAGCATAATTACCTCATCAAGATAGCATATATTTTAACCCCTGCCAACCCGCCCCTGGGCAGCCCCCAACCCCCGCCCATCACATCGCCTGGGCCGGGGTCAGCAGGGGCAGGGCCGAGACGGTAGCGGTGGCCTCCCCCACCTCAACCTGATCTCCCGGGGTGAGCTCCTTGCGCAGCAGGGCCAAGGCCACCGGGCCCAGCCGGGGGGAGTCCGCCGCCGTGGTGACCCGGCCCATCCTCTTGCCCTCGCGCCAGACCTCGGCCTCGGGGGGAAGCGGCCGTTGGCCCAGCAAGCCCATCAGCCGGTAGCGGGCGTTGCCCCGAGCCTCGAGCCGGGCCATGATCTCCTGCCCCAAGTAACAGCCCTTCTTGTAGCTGACCCGCCCCTCCAGCCCCACCTCCTGCGGGAGTTCGCCCAGGGCGTCCTGGAGGGCCGCCACCCCCTGCTCGACCCGCCACACCTGGTACGCCTGGCGGCCCACCGGGGTCGCGCCGGACTCCACCAGCTGGTCGAAGACCTCCTCGGCCAGGTCGCGGGGGACCAGGATATCCAAGCCCCATTCGTCGCCGGCCAACACCACCGAGTGCTGCTCTACCAGGCTCCATTTGGCCGGGGGTTGGCCCAGCCGCCTCCCCACCTCGAGCGCCGCTGGCCCCTGCAGCCGCAACTGGGCATAGTCCTGGGAGAGATCGGTCAACTCGACCTGATCGAAGACGATGTAGCGGTTGAAGCGCTCGAGCAGGGCCTGGGTCTGGGCCGCCGCGATCCAGAGGGTTTGGCCCCAGGCATACACCGAGCCCAGGTACTCGATCTGGCCCCGGCTGTTGAGGAAGAGGGTCTCGAGGAAGCCCCCCGGCGACAACCCGCGCACGTCCGAGGTGCACTGGTTGTGGATGAAGTCGTAGCGGTCCATGCCGCCGACCTGCAATAACCCCCTCTCGGGGAGGTCCAGCAACGCTGCCCCCTGGTAGAAGGCCGCGACTTCTCCTTTCAGATCACCGTAGCTCCAGGGGACTTCCACCCCATGGGTACGGCGGAACTCAGCTCCTAGGGCTCGGTGCAGCGATTCCAGGGCCATGAGAGGAGTCTAAGCCAATTCGCCCCCCCTGTAGCGTGAGCCAGGGGAGGATGTGGGAAAACTCGGACCCGACCGGCGCAGGACGTTTATACCCACCGCCTCCAGCTAGTCTAGGGGCATGCAAGGCCAGGCCTGGGTCCGCCGCTCGCGCAACCGGCGCTACCGGCGGCTTGCGGCGGTGTTCGCCGGGCCGATGGGGCCTGCCTTGATCGGCCATCCCGAACTTGCCGGGACGCAGGCCGAGATCGACCAGCGCTGCCCTGGGGCCCCGGGGCTTTTGTGCGAGGCCACCGGGGGGATGCCGCGCTCCTGCTGGGTGCGTCGGCTGGAGGCCCTGGCCCTGAGCGCTACCAAAGGGGGGAAGCGCCGCCGGGGCCAGGAGGCCAGGCGGATCGGCATGGAGGCCTTACCCTGTTTGGAGTTTCTC
>PSML01000152.1:0-2565 GCA_040290145.1 Meiothermus sp.
AGCCCGCTACCTACCGCGAAGTCGCAAACCTAAAGCCCCGCAAGGGGATTGCAACCGACAGGGGCATCCGCGCTCTCCTTCAGCGCCTCGTACCGGTCGTCGCAAACCTATAGCCCCGCAAGGGGATTGCAACCAGTGATTTGTCTGGGATGAGTTGAGAGATGTCCATTCATTAAGTCGCAAACCTATAGCCCCGCAAGGGGATTGCAACTGTGTAACATATGCCCATGAGCGAACGGGGTTTTACAACGCTGATTCTGACCGTGGGCCAGACGGCGGCTCCCCTCGAGCATGCCCTGCTCGAGCACGCCCCACAGGGGGCGGTGTTTATCGCCAGCCAGAGTTCACAGGTGGTGGTGGCCGAGCTGCTGCGCAAGTACGGCCAGGGGCTGCGGCACCATACCCTGCTGCTCGACGACCACGAGAGCCTCACCGAGAGCTACCAAAAGTCCCTGCAGGCCCTCAAAAAAGCCCTCGAGTGGGAGAGCCGGGTGTTGTTGGCCGATATCACCGGGGGCACCAAGCCCATGGTGGCGGGGGTGATCCTGGCGCTCTCGGGCCGGGGGGTAACCTTTTGCTATGTGGGGGGTAGCCAGCGCGACGAGCATGGCCGGGTCAAGAGCGGCAGCGAACAGGCCCGCCTGCTCGAAGACCCCACCCTCCGCTTTGGCCTGCGCGAGTGGGAGGGCTTCCGGCGGGCCTGGAACCGCAACGACTACTCGGCGGCCCTGGACTTTTTGCAAGAGCTCTTGAGCCGACCCCTCAGCCCCTCGGAAAAGCGCTTCTACACGCATCTGGTGGGGATTACCGAGGGGATGATGGCCTGGGACCTGTTCCGGCACAAAGCGGCCTGGCAGAGCCTAAAAGCGCACCTCGAGCCCGCCCTGACCATCGCCGAGGCCTGGGGGCACGGGGCTAAGGTGCGGGTGTTGCAGGGCTTAGGGCAGAGCCAGGCCCTTTTGCAGCGGATCCTGGATAGGGAAGACAAACCCACCTTTCCCCTGCTGGCCGACCTCCTGGCCAACGCCGAGCGGCGGGCGGCCAGCGGGCGCTACGACGACGCCCTGGCCCGGCTGTACCGCGCGGTGGAGCTGGCCGCCGAGGCCGACATCTACGAGCGCACCGGCATCGTGCTGCGCGATGTCCGGACCTTTGAGAAAACCCTGGTGGACCTGGCCCAGCGCTCGGGTAAGCTCAGCGGCCTGAAGGAGGCCCTGGGCTTGGCCTTCGAGCTGGACACCCGGCTAAAAAACACCAACACCCTGGCCCAGCGCCTCTACGGCGACTACCACACCGAGCTGAAAAACCCATTGATGCGGCGGCACAACAGCATCCTGGCCCACGGCACCAAGCCGGTCGAACAAGCCGACTACGAGGCCTTGCGTGACTACCTGCGTGGGCAGGGGCTGGAGGCGGCCCCCCCCTGGCCTAGGTGGTGACCGGGGAGGGTCGGGTTGCCCTTGCATGGAAAGTTTTGAGAAGCTGGTCGGGGAGGCGGGATTTGAACCCACGACCACACGCACCCCAAGCGTGTGCGCTACCAGGCTGCGCTACTCCCCGTGGTTCACGCTGGCATAGGCCAGGCGTGCGCATATAAGTGTATAGACCGATGGGGAGTTCGTCAACCCGGAATGCTTGACCGGCTCGGGCAAGTTCGCTATATTGGGAACTCGCTGGTGTAGGGGCGGTTAGCTCAGCTGGTTAGAGCACACGCCTGATAAGCGTGAGGTCCCGGGTTCGAGTCCCGGATCGCCCACCAAGTCCAGGACTACAGATATCCGGGGTCTATTAGACCCCGGATATCTGTTTGATTGGCGGCACCAAGGGCCCCTCTTGGAATTGCCTTCAGCCCTCGTGGGCCTCGAGCCAAGTTTTCCCGTGCCCCACCTCAACCTCAAGCGGCACCTTGAGCTGCGCGGCCCCACACATGGCCTTTTTCAACACCTCACTCACCCTCTGCACCCGGTCTTCAGGAGCCTCGACCACCAGCTCGTCGTGGACTTGCAGCAGCAGCTTGGCACCCAGCGCCCGTAGCGGCGCAAAGGCTTCAACCATGGCCCGCTTGATGATGGAAGCACAGGTGCCCTGCACCGGCATGTTGATGGCCGCGTTCTCAGCACGGATGCGAATCGCCGCACCGGGGGCGGCGATGTCGGGGATATAGCGTCTGCGCCCGTACAGGTCTTCAACATAGCCATGCTCCTTGGCAAAACGTTTGGTCTCCCGCACGTAGGCCTCGATGCCGGGGTACTCCTCGAAATAGCGCCGGATAAACCGGCTGGCCTCACCGCGGCTCATCCCGGTGCGCTCGGCCAGCCCCACCACGCTCAGCCCGTAGGAAAGGCCATAGTTGATGGTCTTGGCCTGGCTGCGGGCTTCGCGCGTCACCGCCTCCAGCGCAACCCCAGCCACCCGTGCAGCGGTGATCCGGTGGATGTCTTCGCCGGATTCAAAGGCCTTAATCAAGCCCGCATCCCCACTGATGTGGGCCAGAATACGCAGCTCGATCTGCGAGTAGTCAGCGGAGACCAGCCGGTAGCCCGGCGCGGCCCTAAAAGCCCCCCG
>PSML01000152.1:2609-2929 GCA_040290145.1 Meiothermus sp.
AGGCTCGCCAAACGCCCGGTGGCGGCGTTGGTCTGGTCGAAGGTGGTGTGGAGCCGCCCGGTCTGGGGGTTGACCCACTTGGGCAGCGGCTCTAAATAGGTGCCCACCAGCTTGGCAATCTCGCGGTGCTCCAAGATCAGGGGGATGATGGGGTGAGCCTCACGCAGTGCAGAGAGGGTCTCGTTGTCGGTACTGCGCTTGTTGGTCAGCGCGGTCTGGCGACCCGACTCGAGCTTTAACTCGTCGAAGAGCAGGGTCTCCAACTGGTTGCGCGAGCTCGCCTTGAAAGACCGCCCGGCCAGGGTTTGGATGGATTGCTC
>PSML01000029.1:0-27889 GCA_040290145.1 Meiothermus sp.
TGGGAGGGGCGGGCGGGCCTCAGCGTGGACGGCAAGGTGCAGGGGAGCGCCCGGGTGGCAGCCCTCCTTGGCAATGGGGGCAAGGTGGCGCTCGAGCACGTGGGCGACCGCCAAAACCAGACCGCGCTCCTCTACGAGCAGGCCCTGAGCCCGGCCTTCACCCTGGGTGGCGGCCTGGCCTACACCTGGGAGACCGGGGGCCTGGGGGCGCTCTTGCGGGGCCGCTACCAGGAGGGCGGGGCCAGCCTCCAGCTCAGCCACATCCAGCCCTTCAGCCTGAGCCAGGGAGCGGTGAGCCGCCTGGACGCCCGCTACCCGCTGGACGCGAACCTCAGCGCCGAGGCCAGCGTGAGCTACACCTGGGGTGCTGACCTCTTTGGCTCCTTAGGGCTCAAGCAGCGGCTGGGGAACGCCAACCTGGCCCTCTCCTACCAGCTTCCGGGGGCCAGCGGCGAGGGGAACCGGGCCCGCTTCGGCCTCGAGGCCCCCCTACCTCTGGACGAGCACTGGAGCCTCAACCTGAGCGCCGGGTACGAGCGCAGCCTCTCGAGCGGCGCCGATGGGAGCGCCTTCGGCCTGGCGGCCCGCTACACCGCCCAAGGCTTCAATGCCGGTGCCGGGACCGAGGTCGCGTTCGGAAACGGCCAGGCCAAGCTGACCTTCCGGGGTGGGGCGGCGGGCACCTGGGACCCTCGCCAGTCGCTCTCCCTGGATGCCACCTACCAGGTGCTGCCCAGCGCCGAGGGCCGTTTCACCGTGGCTTACGCCCTGCACGCGGATGACCTGACCCTGCTCACCTACGGGCGGCTCTCGAGCGGAGCCGAGCGGACGCTGGAAGGCGAGGCTGCCCTCACCTACCTCCCTGCCCCCTCCTTCGGGCTCCGCCCCAGCCTGGCCTACCGCCTCAAGCTCGACGACCCGGTGGGCAACACCTACCAGCTCGGGCTGGGGGGAACCTATTACCTCGGCCGCTTCGGAATAGGCGGGGCCCTCTACCGCACCTTCACCCCCGCGCTGGGGGCTGCCGCTTGGGCCTGGAGCCTGGAGGGCAGCTACCGCCTGCTGGAGGGTGTATGGCTTGCGGCAGGGTACAACTTCGGGGGTGGGCTCACCCTGCGGGAGGGGTTCTACCTGCGCCTCGACTTCCTGGGAGGTAGCCGATGAAGCGCCCATCCTCCTTTTTCCTGGTCCTGCTGGGAGGTCTGGCCCTGGCCCAGTTTCCCATCAGCCAGCCCTTTACCGGCACCACTGCCCCGGGCTGGGTGCTGGGCGGAAGCGCCACGCTCACCGCTGCTACTGGGGTTGACCCAGCGGGCTCAGGGTATCTGCGCCTTACCGGGATCAAGACCGGCGAACGGGGCTATGCCTACTACGACACGGCGTTCCCCTCGGGGTTGGGCTTGGACGTGGACTTCGAGTATCTGGCCTGGGGCGGAACCGGGGCCGACGGGATGACCTTGTTCCTTTTTGACGGCAGCACCCGGAACTTCAAGATCGGGGACGAAGGCGGGGCGCTCGGCTACTGCCAGGGGTACAACAGCAACCTGGTGGGCGGGCTCAGCAACGCCTACGTGGGGATCGGATTTGACGAGTACGGCAACTTCGCCAGCTCTGCTGACCGCTGCCCCAACGGCGGGATCGGCCGAACCCCCGACGCGGTGACGATCCGGGGGCCGGGCAACGGCAACAATGGCTACGCCTACCTCACCACGAGCGGCACCCTCCCCGCCGGGATCGACTCTCCGGGGGGCAGCGCCCGCCCGGCCTCTACGAGCTACTACCGCCGGGTGATCGTCTCGATCGTCCCGGCGGGCTCGCGCTACCAGATCACGGTGCGCTGGCAGACCAGCCCGGACGGAGCTTTCCAGACCCTCATCAACGGCTTCACCCTGCCGAACCCTCCCCCCCCGACGCTCAAACTCGGCTTCGCTGCTACCACCGGCGGCTCGACCAACTACCACGAGATCCGCAACGTCCGGGTGCAGCTGCCCGCCGACGTGGGGGTGAGCAAAACCGGCCCCTCTAGCGTGGCCCCCGGTGCTCCGATCACCTACACGGTCAGCGTGACCAACAGCGGCCCCAACTCCGCGGACGGCTCAACCCTGACCGATACCGTGCCGGCCAGCATCAGCGGGGTCACCTGGACCTGCACGGCCAGCGCAGGAGCGGCCTGCGGGAGCGCTTCGGGAAGCGGCAACGCCATCAACCTCCCCATTCCCACCCTGCCCGCAGGCGGCACCGTCACCTTGACGGTGAGCGGCACGGTGAGCCCCCTGGCCGGGGGCACCACCCTCACCAACACCGCCACCGTCAGCCTGCCCACGGGCCGCAGCGACCCCAATCCCAACAACAACACCTCCACGGTGAATACCTCCGTGAGCGGCTACACCCTTAGGGGCAGCGTATACGCCGACCTCGAGCCCGACGGCGCCCGTAACGGCAGCGAAAGCGGAACCGGGCTGACCCTCTTCGTCAAACGGGCCACCCGAAGCGGCTCGACCTGCTCAGGGCCGGCGCTCGAGGCCGCGACGGTAGACCCCGCCACCGGGGCTTACAGCTTCACCGGCGTGGTTCCCGGCGATTACTGCTTGATCCTCGACGACAACAGCAACCTCAGCGACACCACCCCTACCCTGCCTGCCTCGCCGGGAACCTGGCGCTACGTGAGCCCGCCCGACGGCGTCCTGCGCCTCACCCAGCCCAGCGGCAACCTGGTCGGCCAGGACTTCGGCCTCTTCAACGGGGGGGTCGTGACCGGGCGGGTCTTCTACGACGACGGCGAGGGCGGGGGGATCGCCAACAACGCCCTGCAAGACGGGTCCGAACGCGGCGTGCCCAACCTCAGCGTGACCGCCAGCCAGGGCTCCAGCACCCGCACTGCCCTCACCGACGCCTCCGGGAACTACACCCTGTGGCTCCCGGCGGGCCTCTTCGGCGCCGGCAGCCTGACCCTCTCGCACCCGCAAAACCCGGCCACCGGCAGCAACGTGGGGGGCTCGAGCGTGAGCCTAGCCGCAGGGTTCAACGACCCCGCCGCCCGGCAGCGCACCCTGGCCTATGTCCCAGGGCAAGCTTATACCGGGTACAACTTCGGCCTGGTGCGCGAGAGCCGACTCTACCCCGACGGCTCAGCCCAGGCCACCAGCCCTGGCTCGGTGACCTACAGCCACCTCTTCCGCCCCGGCACCCTGGGGAGCGTGACGCTGAACGCCCAGGGTGGCTTCACCTACCTGGTCCGGCGGGACGCGGACTGCAACGGCCAGTATAGCCCCGGCGAGGATTTCCAGGGAGTGCCGCTCTCCTTTACGGTGGACTCCTCCTGGCCCCGCGAGGCCGACGGGAGCCTCAAGGCTTGCGCCCTCGAGCTTTTGGTGGTGGTCCCCGCCGGGAAGGGGCCGGGGACCCTCGATCCCGCCCTGCTCAGCTCGAGCCTGGTGTGGACGGGCAACCCGGGCGTCACCGACCCCCGCAGCCTCACCGACCTCACCACGGTGCAAGCCCCCGGCAGCCTCAGCCTCACCAAAGGGGTGCGCAACTGCGGTGCGCTCCCCGACCCCAACGGCGCCTGCAGCAGCAGCTTGGCCACCAGCATCAGCGGGAAACCCGGCGAGGTGCTCGAGTACTGCATCACCTACCTCAACCCAAGCACCCAGGCCGTGACCCAGGTGGTCATCCGCGATCCCATCCCATTCTTTAGTTCATATGTCACCGGGAGCCTGCGTCTGAACGGTACAATCCTGAGTGACGGCCTCGATGCCGATGCCGGTGAGGTCTCCAGCGGTTTGGTCGTGGTCCGCGTCGGGAATGTCAACGCAGGAGGCAAGGGTGAAGTCTGCTACAGGGTTCAGATACGCTAGGGCGATGGGTTATCCTTGGTGGGGAGAGAGCGCGATGCCAGCCAAGATACTGGTCGTAGAGGACGATCCGGGTATTCGTATGTTGGTCGCCACTTCCCTGAAATCGGCGGGGCTTGCCGTGTTGGAAGCCTGTGACGGCGTCGAGGCCATGGAATACGTACCCGAAGCCGACCTGGTGGTGCTCGACGTGGGCCTGCCGCGGCAATCCGGCTGGGAGGTCCTGGAGGAGATCCGCCAGAACTTCAGCCAGTTGCCGGTGCTGATGCTCACCGGCCACTCCGACGAGACCAACCGGGTGCGGGGCCTCGAGAGCGGGGCCGACGACTACCTCACCAAACCCTTTAGCGTGCGCGAACTGGCGGCCCGGGTAAAGGCCCTGCTGCGCCGCTCGGGTAGGCTGGGGCTCATCGTGATGGGCTCGCTCAAGCTCTCCCCCAGCAGCCGCGAGGCCTGGCTCGACAGCGACGTGCTGCACCTCACCCCCCTGGAGTTCGATCTGCTGATGACGCTGGCCCAAGCCCCCGGGCGCATCTTCAGCCGCGAGGAACTCCTGGTGCGGCACTGGGGCGCCGAGTACGAAGGCACCGAGCGGGTGGTGGACATCTACATCGGTCGGCTGCGCAAAAAGCTCCTCACCGAGTCGGACCGGCTCGAGACCGTGTGGGGGCAGGGCTACCGCCTGCGGGGCGATTAATCCCCTTTCAGTAAGGACCGCTGAATCAACCCTGGGTTCATCGGTGGGGTTCCCGCATGGCCGGCAACCCATCTTTGAGACCGTCTCGCCCGTACTTCGCGCAATCGCCTGTAACGGGGCGTCTTTTCGCCGAACGCGGTGAGGGGTGGGTTAGCCTGGTTCGCTTCATATGCCAGGGTGCCGTGATGTCAACGCATCGCCGCTAGGAATGGACTCTGCTATGATGCGGCCAACCCATGACCCGCTCCTGGATTGACCTCTTTGTGAAGCGGCGCTGCTTCGCCCGCCCGATCATCGCGGCGGGGGAGTAGCCGCCGATCGGACCCCAATCCGCACGAGAGAAGATGCCCATGTCCGAGCTTTACGTTCACCCCGATATCTCCCAAGCCTCCACCCTGCCCGCCGCGTTCTACAAAGACCCCCAGATCTTCGAGCAGGTCAAGGAGCGGGCCTTCGCCCGCACCTGGCAGTGGGTGGGCGACACCGACGACCTCAAGGCCCCCGGCACCGTCAAGCCCTTCACCCTGCTCGAGGGCTTCCTCGATGAACCCTTGGTGCTGACCCGCGACCACGACGACCGGCTCCACCTGCTCTCCAACGTCTGCACCCACCGGGGGATGCTGGTCGCCGAGACCGGCGGCAACGCCCGCTACCTGCCCTGCCGCTACCACGGGCGGCGCTTCGGGCTGGACGGCTGTTTCCAGGCCATGCCGGAGTTCGAGGGGGTCAAGGGTTTCCCCAGCGAAAAAGATCACCTGCCCAAAGTTCCCTTCGGGCTGTGGGGGCAGGGCAAGTTCCTCTTCGCCAGCCTGAACCCGGCCATGCCGCTCGAGGAAGTCCTCAAACCCCTCCAAGAGCGCCTGGGCTGGCTGCCCCTGCACCAGTTCTACTTCGAGCCGGGCCGGGCCCGCGACTACCTGGTGCGGGCCAACTGGGCACTGTACTGCGACAACTACCTCGAGGGCTTCCACATCCCCTTCATCCACGCCTCGCTGAACGCGGCGATCGATTATGGGAACTACACCACCGAGGTCTACGACTGGTGCAACCTGCAACTGGGGGTAGCGGCCTCGGGCGAGACCGCCCTTGAGTTGCCCCAAGACTCCCCCGACTACGGGAAGCGCATCGGGGCCTACTACTACTGGGTCTTCCCTAACCTGATGCTCAACTTCTACCCCTGGGGCCTCTCGGTGAACGTGGTGCGGCCTTTGGGGCCGGAGCTCACCAAGGTCTCCTTCTTGCCCTATGTGTGGGACGCGGGTAAGCTCGAGCAAGGGGCGGGGGCCGCCCTAGACCGGGTGGAGCGCGAGGACGAGGTGGTGGTGGAGGCCGTGCAGAAGGGGGTCAAGTCGCGGTTTTACGATCGGGGGCGCTTCAGCGTGGCCCGCGAAGCGGGGGTCCACCACTTCCACCGGCTGCTCTCGAGGATGCTGGCGAGCTGATTTTCCCGCGCTCACCCTGGATTGACACCCGGCTACCCTTTCAGTATGGTTAGCCACGTAATCCAGGTGTGCCCATGGAGGTTTTGATGAGCAAAAAGTGGATCGTTCTGCTGGCTATGGCCGTAGCCTCCCTCTCTTTGGCCCAGAAGATCGGCGATTGCGAGCTCACCGGCAAAAAAGGCGAGTATTCCATCAAACCCGTGGTGCCGGGTCAGCTCACCGTGCAGACCAACCTGCCTGCCCCCGGCTGGTGGAACGGCGACACCCCCCAGACCATCAAGTCCGGCTTCGAATACTGCTTGGCCGCCAACATTGCCTACCGCACGGGGCTCGACAAGGTGGTGGTGCAAAACGTCTCCTTCGACGCTTTGGTGGCGGGGCAGACCAAGGCCTTCGACCTCGCCCTCTCGCAGGTCACCATCACCAACGAGCGCAAAAAGGTGGTGGACTTCTCGCCGCCCTACTTCTCCTCTGACCAGGGACTGTTGGTGCGCAAGGGCACCAAGGTGAACTCGAGCAACATCAAAAGCCTGAAGATCGGAGTACAGCAGGGCACCACCGCGGTGGACTTCATCAAGAACGTGCTCAAGGTCCCCGCCGCCAACGTGCGGGTCTTCCCCGACACCCCCAACATGTTCACCGCCCTGCAGGCCCGCCAGGTGGACGTGGTGATGCTCGACACCGCCATCGTGCTGGTGCAGGCCGCCCAGTCGAAAGGGGCTTTGGAGGTGGTGGGGCAGTACAAAACCGGCGAGAGCTACGGGGCCATCTACCCCAAGGGCTCGCCCAACCGGGCCACCTTGGACCGCATCATCCAAGCCCTGGTTGCCGATGGGACCACCAAAAAGCTCACCCAGACCTACCTGGCCAAGGAGTTCCGCGGCGATCCTACCTCGATCCCCTACCTCAAACCCTAGGCCGCTATTGTGAGCAAATTCAACAAACAGGGGCGCAGCCGCGCCCCTTCCGTGCCTAAAGACGCCACCCCGTTGGCCATCGCCGCTGTGGTGGTGAGCGCTTTGGTCATCGCTGGGGCCTGGGCTACGCTGGAAAAGCTGCGTAGGGTGCTCGAGCACAACAAACTCGAGCACCCTTGGGTAACGGCCCTGCTGGTCCTGGCGGCGCTGTTACCCCTGCTGCTGCTCCTCCCCGCGGCCTGGGGTTTGCGGGATGCCCGCCGGGCTCGAGCCGCTCTCTTGCGCCACCAGCCCATCGAGGCCCGGGTCAGGGCCGCCTCCGCCCGCGAATGGTCCTGGTACGCCATCGGTTACGCGGTGGCGGCCTCCTTGGTGTTCCTGGCGATCCAGTTCCTGCTGGCCAACGACGGGGCGGTGGGGGCTACGTTCTTCAAGCTCTCGCTGATTCAGGAGTCGTTTGGCCTGGTGCTACAGGCCTTCTGGAAAAACGTCTGGATGTTCTGCGTGGCCGAGGTGTTCATCCTGGTCTGGGGATTGGTCATCGCGGTGGCCCGCATGATCCCGGGCCGGGCCGGCTCCCCCATCCGCTTTTTGGCCACGGTCTATACCGACGCCTTCCGGGGGCTGCCCACCATCATCAGCATCTACCTGATCGCCCTGGGCTTGCCCATCGCCAACGTGCCCTTGGTGCGGGACTGGCCGCCGGAGTGGCTGGCCATCCTGGCCCTCACCGTGAGCTACGGGGCCTACGTGGCGGAGGTTTACCGCGCCGGCCTGGACAGCATCCACCCCAGCCAGTGGTCGGCGGCCCGGAGCTTGGGGCTCTCCTTCAGCCAGACCCTGCGCTTCGTGATCATCCCCCAGGCCGTGCGGCGCATCATCCCGCCCCTCCTAAACGACTTTATCGCCTTACAAAAAGACACTGCGCTGGTCAACGTGGTGGGGGTCATCGACGGCTTCAACCAGGCCAAGATCATCGCCAGCAACCGCTTCAACCTCTCGGCGGTGACCACCGTGGCGATCCTGTTCATGCTCATCACCATCCCCCAAACCCGCCTGGTCGACCGCCTCCTCGAGCAGGAGAAACGGCGCACCCGGGCTTAGACCGGGGTCACATCATGAGCTTTCTCGAGATCCGCGACGTACACAAGCGCTATGGAAACGTAGAGGTGCTGCGGGGTATCAACCTGGACGTGGAAGAGCACCAGGTGGTCTGCTTGATCGGACCGTCGGGATGTGGAAAATCCACCCTGCTGCGCTGTGTGAACGGCCTCGAGGCCATCAGCGCGGGCGAGATCCGCCTGGAGGGTGACCGCATCACCGGCCCCGGGGTAGACCTGGATTGGCTACGCCGGGAGGTGGGCATCGTCTTCCAGAGCTTCAACCTCTTCCCCCACATGACCGTGCTGCAAAACGTCACCCTGGCCCCGGTGCAGGTGCTGGGGATGCCCAAGGCCCAGGCCATCGAGCGGGCCATGGAGCTGCTGCGGCGGATCGGGCTCGAGCACAAGGCGGGCGAGTACCCCGACCGGCTCTCGGGCGGGCAGCAGCAGCGGGTGGCCATCGTGCGGGCTTTGGCCATGGAGCCCAAGTTGATGCTCCTCGACGAGATCACCTCGGCCTTAGACCCTGAGCTCGTCTCGGAGGTGCTGAACCTGCTGCGTGAGCTGGCCGCCGAGGGCATGACCATGATCCTAGCGACCCACGAGATGGGCTTCGCCAAGGAGGTCGCCAGCAAGGTATGCTTCTTGCACGGGGGCGTGGTCCACGAGGAAGGGCCGCCCGCGCAAATCTTTGGCAACCCCCAGAAAGAGCGCACCAAGGAGTTCCTCTCCAGCATCATCGAGGCCGGGCGGCTGTGAGCGGGTTTGTGGCCGAGGTGATGAGCGCTCACCGCGGCTATGATTCCGATATGAGCCCCACCCTTCTGGTCAAAATCGGCGGGAGCCTCAAGGGGGCTTCCCCACTCCTCGACGAGATCGCGGCTTACCCCGCTCCGCTCATCCTGGTCCACGGGGGCGGACCCAACATCGGGGAATGGCTCAACCGCATGGGTTTCGAGACCCGTTTTCACCATGGCCTACGGGTCACCCCGCCCGAGCAGATGGAGGTGGTGGAGATGGTGCTGAGCACCTTGGGCAAAGGGCTCGCCCACGGGCTCACCCGGCGGGGACGGCCCGCCGTAGCCCTCACCGGGCGCGACGCCGGTCTGCTCCAAGCCCATCCGCTCGAGCCCGAACTGGGACGGGTCGGGGAGGTCAGCCGGGTCAACACCGAGGTGCTCGAGGGGCTGCTGAACCTCGGGCTGACCCCGCTCATCGCGCCGGTCGGGATCGACGACCAAGGCCCGCTCAACATCAACGCCGACACCGCCGCCGGGGCCATCGCCGGGGCGATGGGCCTGCCCGCGGTGTTTTTGACCGACGTGGTGGGCGTGCTCGCCGACCCCAAAGACCCCTCCAGCCGTTTCGCCAAACTCACCCGGGCTGAGGCCCAGCACCTCATCGCCCAGGGCGTGATCTCCGGCGGGATGATCCCCAAGGTCGAAGCCGCCCTGGGCGCCCTCGATAAGGGGGCTCCCTGGGCGGCGATCGCCGGGGGGTCCAAAGGCGTTCTGCAGGCGGTGCTCTTTGGCGAGGCGGGAACCCGGGTGGCGCCGAACGGGTAGAATCCCCCCATGAAAGCCGTGCTGATGGAAGCTCGAGGCGGCCCCGAGGTGCTGCGCCGGGGCGAGGTCGAGATCCCCCCGCCAGGACCCCTCGAGGTGCGGGTGCAGGTCAGGGCGGTGGCCCTCAATCACCTCGACGTGTGGGTGCGCAAAGGCACCGCGAGCCCCAAGCTTCCCCTGCCCCACATCCTGGGCTGCGATGTGGCCGGGTTGGTGGAGTCGCTGGGGCCGGGGGTGGCGGGGTTCCAACCCGGCGACGCGGTGGTGCTGAACCCCGGCGTCTCCTGTGGGCGCTGCGAAAAGTGCCTGGCGGGAGCCGACAACCTCTGTCCTCGCTATCAGATCATCGGGGAGCACCGCTGGGGCGGGTACGCCGAGTACATCGTGGTTCCTGCGGTGAACCTGGCCCCTAAACCCGCTCCCCTCTCCTGGGAGGAGGCCGCCAGCATCCCGCTGACCTTCCTCACCGCCTGGCAGATGGTGGTGGACAAGCTGCGGGTCGGGCCCGGTGAGGACGTGCTGGTGATGGCGGCGGGCTCAGGTGTCTCGGTGGCCGCGATGCAGATCGCCAAACTCTATGGGGCCAGGGTGATCGCCGCCTCGAGCAGCCCGGAGAAGCTCAGAGCAGCACAGCAGCTCGGGGCCGACGAGGTCGTCAACTACACCGAGCCGGACTGGAGCAAGCGGGTCAAGGAACTCACCGGCGGCAAGGGGGCCGACGCCGTGGTGGACCACACCGGGGCCGAGTTCTGGCCAGAGGTCATCAAGGCCACCGCCTGGGGCGGGCGGATCAGCCTGTCGGGGGCTTCCTCGGGTCACCAGGCGACCACGCCCCTCTCCCACATCTTCTACCGCCAGCTCACCATCCTGGGCTCGACCATGGCCTCCAAGAGCCGCCTCTTCCCTATCCTGAGGTGGGTGGCCGAGGGCAAGCTCAAACCGGTGGTGGGGGCGGTGCTCCCGCTCGAGGCCGCGGCCGAGGGCCACCGGAGGCTCGAGGGGCGCCAGGTGTTCGGGAAGGTGGTGCTGCGGGTAAGCTAGAGGCAGATGCCCAAGCGCACGGTGTTTATCGTCTCCGACCACACCGGCATCACCGCCGAGAGCGTGGCGCGGAGCTTGCTGGCGCACTTCGAGGGGGTGAGGTTCGAATACCAGGCCCGTCCCTTCACCGACACCGAGGCCGAGATCGAGGCCATCGTAGCCGAGATTGGCCTGGCCTACCAGGCCCAGGGGGTGCGACCCATCGTGTTCAGCACGCTGACCAACCCGGCCTTGAGCCTGCTGTTGGGGCGTGCCCCGGCTTTGGTCTTCGACCTCTTTCGGCCCTACTTGAGCGCCCTCGAGGCCGAACTCGGCTCCCATCCCCAGCCTCGCGTGGGCCGCTTCCACAGCATAGGCGACGCGGGGGCTTACTTCAGTCGGATTGACGCGGTGGACTTTGCTCTGGCCACCGATGACGGTTTAGGTAGCAAGCACTACGCTCAAGCCGAGGTGATCTTGGTGGGGGTCTCCCGCGCGGGCAAGACCCCCACCTGCCTCTTTTTGGGCCTTCAATACGGTATCCGAGCCGCCAACTACCCGCTCGCCGAAGACGACTTCGAGCGGCTTACCCTGCCTGAACCGCTGCGGCCTTTCCGCTCCAAGGTCTTCGGTCTGACCATTGACCCCCTGCGCCTGCAAAAAATTCGCACGGCCCGCAAACCCGGCAGCCGCTACGCCACGCTGGAGCAGTGCCGCTACGAGGTCGAGCGGGCCGAGCTGCTGTTCAAAAACCAAGGCATCCGATATTTCGACACCACCACCTCCTCCATCGAGGAGATCGCCACCGCCATTGTGCAAAACGCCGGGCTTTCGCGGCGGGGGCGCTGAGGGGGGGCTATGGGGGAATGTAGCAGGGGCCGTTGGTGGGGCCCCCTGGCCCCGGTACGATGCGGGACATGTCTGGGAAAAAAGCCCTGGTGATCGGCTCGGGGATCGGCGGACTGGCCTTGGGCATCCGCCTGCAAAGCCTGGGGTTTGACACCACCATCCTGGAGAAACTAGACGGCCCCGGGGGCCGGGCCTACGTGCGAAAAATAGACGGCTTCACCTTCGACATGGGGCCCACGGTCATCACCGTGCCGCACTTCATCGAGGAGCTTTTCGCCCTCGAGCGGGGCCGGTCCCACCTCAGCGAGCCCGACTTCCCGGCTTCGATCCTGGGCGAGGATCCGTGGGTCAAAGCGGGCACCAGCGGCGGCCCCCACACCTCCCGCTACGTCCAGATCGTACCGATTCGGCCCTTCTACCGCATCTACTTTGACGACGGCACCTTCTTCGACTACGACGGCGACCCGGCCAACACCCGGGCTCAGATCCAGGCCCTGGCCCCCCAGGACCTCGAGGGCTACGAGCGCTTCCACCGCGACGCCAAGGCCATCTTCGAGCGCGGCTTTCTCGAACTCGGCTACACCCACTTCGGCGACGTGGGCACCATGCTGCGGGTGGTCCCCGACCTGCTCCGCCTGGACGCGGTGCGCACCCTCTTCAGCTTCACCCGGAAGTACTTCAAAAACCCTAAGATGCGCCAGGTCTTCAGCTTCGAGACCCTGCTGGTGGGCGGAAACCCCTTGAGTGTCCCGGCCATCTACGCCATGATCCACTTCGTCGAGAAGACCTGGGGGATCCACTTCGCCATGGGCGGAACCGGGGCTTTGGTGCGCGGTTTCGTGCGGAAGTTTGAGGAGCTGGGCGGAACCATTCGCTATGGCGCTGAGGTGGTCAAGATCAAGGTGGCGCGGGAGGGCCGCAAGAAGGTCGCCCGGGGCGTGACGCTGGCCAACGGGGAGACCCTGGAGGCTGACCTGGTGGCCTCCAACGCGGACTACGCCCACACCTACCTCGAGCTCGTCGAGCCGCAGTACCGCTTGTGGAACGCTGACCCGGTGGTCAAAGCCCGCCGGCAGAGCATGTCCTTGGTGGTGATCTACTTCGGTTTCCAGGCCGACGGCACCGAGGGCGAGCGGCTTCGCCACCACAACATCATCCTGGGGCCGCGCTACGAGGAACTCCTGAAGGATATCTTCGGGCGGAAGATCCTGGCCAAGGACTTCTCCCAGTACCTGCATGTGCCCACCCTCACCGACCCCTCGCTGGCCCCGCCCGGCCACCACGCGGCCTACACCCTGGTGCCGGTGCCGCACAACGGCTCGAGGCTCGACTGGGAACTGCTGGGCGAGCCCTTTGTCAACAAAGTCCTGCGCTTTCTCGACGAGCGGGGCTACCTTCCTGGCCTGATGAACCGGCTCGTCCACAAGAGCTTCGTCACCCCCGATTACTTCGAGCACACCCTGAACTCCTACCTGGGCAACGCCTTCGGCCCCGAGCCGGTGCTCATGCAATCGGCTTTTTTCCGCCCGCACAACCGCTCGGAGGACATCCCCAACCTCTACCTGGTGGGGGCGGGGGTACAGCCGGGGGCGGGGACGCCCAGCGTGATGATGTCGGCCAAGATGACGGCCCGGCTGATCGCCAAGGATTTCGGCCTCGCCTAGCACCCGGGAAGGATGGCCTTTTGGTGCCCTGACCTAGAATGTCTAAGGTGACCCCCCCTCCGCGCCGCGACTTAGGCCAGTTGCGCCGCCTGCTGGCCTACACCCGGCCTTACCGCGCCGGGCTGATCGTGGCCCTCATCGCCACGCTCTTCTCCAGCGCCTTCGGGCTGCTCTTTCCGATGGTCATCGGGCGCTTGGTGGACGCCTCATTCCTGCGCATCGGCAGCGCCGACACCAGCGTACTGGACCGCACCGTGCTGATCCTGATCGGGGTCTTTGCCCTGCAGGCTTTTTTCTCAGCGGTGCAGAGCTACTTGCTCTCGAGGGTCGGCGAAGGCG
Source organism: Meiothermus sp. (assembly GCA_040290145.1). Lineage (GTDB taxonomy): Bacteria > Deinococcota > Deinococci > Deinococcales > Thermaceae > Allomeiothermus. The sequence continues at coordinate 13,451 of PSML01000029.1, forward strand.
TGGTGGCCGATCTGCGGCGCACCGTCTACGCTCACCTGCTCACCCTCTCGCCCCGCTTCTTCGAGGCCCGCAAGACCGGCGAGATCACCAGCCGCCTCACCTCGGACATCTCCACCGTGCAAGGGGTGGTCTCGAGCGCGTTGGTGCAGGTCTTCAGCCAGACCCTCTCCCTGGTCGGCACCGTGGTGATCCTGTTCGTCACCAACTGGCAGCTCTCCTTGCTCATGCTCTCCATCGTGCCGGTGGTGGTGTTGGTGGCGCTTTACTTCGGGCGGCTGCTGCGCAGGGTCTCCAAGGAGTTCCAAGACCGCGTGGCCGACGCCAATGCCCGCGCCGAGGAGGCCATCGGCGGCATTCGGGTGGTGCAAGCCTTTACCGCCGAGCCGCTGGAGGCCCGCACCTACGCTGACCTGATCAGGGCCTCGTTCCAGGTTGCGCTGCGCCGGGCCAGGATTCGAGCCATCTTCAACCCGGTGGTCTTCTTCGCCATGTCAAGCGCCATCGGGATCGTGCTGTGGTTCGGGGGGCGGCTGGTGATGGCGGGGGAACTCACCCCGGGGCAACTGGTGGCCTTCCTGGTCTACACCTTCAGCGTGGCCGGGGCGGTGGGGGCGTTCTCGGGGCTTTTCAGCCAGTTCCAGGAGGCGCTGGGGGCCAGCAGCCGCATCTTCGAGCTGCTCGACGAAAAAAGCGACCTGCCGGAACCGGCCAGCCCAGTCAAGCTCGCGAGCGTGCGGGGCGAGGTGCGCTTCGAGGGGGTGAGCTTTGGCTACGGCGAGCGGGGGGTGGTGCTCGAGGACGTGAGCCTCGAGGCTAAGCCGGGCCAGGTGGTCGCCCTGGTCGGCCCCAGCGGAGCGGGGAAGAGCACCCTGATCTCGCTGATCCCCCGCTTCTACGACCCCACCGCCGGGCGCATCCTGCTCGACGGGACCGATATCCGCAACCTGACCCTGCACGACCTGAGGGCCAACATCGCCCTGGTGCCCCAAGAGACCCAGCTTTTCTCGGGTTCCATCGCCGAGAACATCCGCTACGGCAAGCCCGGCGCGAGCGACGCCGAGGTGATGGAGGCGGCCCAGGCGGCCAACGCCCACGAGTTCATTCAGGGTTTCCCCGACGGCTACGCTACGGTCGTGGGCGAGCGCGGCATCCGGCTCTCGGGTGGGCAGCGGCAGCGCATCGCCATCGCCCGGGCCCTGCTCAAGAACCCCCGCATCCTGATCCTCGACGAGGCCACCAGCTCCCTCGACTCCGAGTCCGAATCCCTGGTGCAGGAGGCCCTGGAGGGGCTGATGCAAGGCCGCACCACCTTCGTCATCGCCCACCGGCTCTCCACCATTCGGGGCGCGGACAAGATCGTGGTGCTCGAGGCCGGGCGGATCGTCCAGCAGGGAACCCACCAGGAACTCCTGGCTGCGGGCGGGCTCTACAAGGAGCTGTACGAGTTGCAGTTTAGAGAAGACGTGGAGTTGCCTCGAGCGTGAAGCTCATCTGGCCCCGTGGAGCGCCTCCTCGAGCGTGTTCCAGGCCAGGGTGGCGCACTTGACCCGCGCGTGCAGCTTGTGGACCCCGGCCAAGGCCTTGAGGTCGCCCAACTCCGGCGCGGGCTCAGCCCCGTCCACGATCATGGCCTTGAACTTCCCCACCAGGTCCAAGGCTTCGGGGATGGTCTTTCCCCGGATCAGCCCGGTCATCATCGAGGCCGAGGCCATGCTGATGGCGCAGCCCTGGCCCTGCCACATGGCCGCGCCGATCTTGCCGTCCTCGAGCCGCAGGTATAGCTCGAGCTGATCGCCGCAGGCCGGGTTCACCCCCGGCGTAGAGAGGACCGGCGGGGGCAGCACCCCGAAGTTCTGTGGGCGCTTGTAGTGCTCGAGGATGGTCTGTTTGTAGATCTCGTCCAGGAGGCTCATGGGTTTTCAAAGCCAATCCTTGAAAAACTCCCGCACTCGCTTCATCGCTTCGATAAAGCGGTCCACGTCCCCTTGGGTGGTGTAGAGGTAGAAGCTGGCCCTTGCGCTGGCGGGAACCCCCAGTTTGCGGTGTAGGGGCTGGGCGCAGTGGTGCCCAGCCCGCACCGCGATCCCCTGCTGGTCGAGGGCACAGGCCACGTCGTGGGCGTGGACGCCACCCAGGGTGAAGGCGATCACCCCGCCCCGGTCGGGGCCTCGGGGGCCGAAGGTCCTCACCTCGGGCAGCTCCTCGTCGAGGCGCTGCAGGGCGTACTCCAGGAGATCCCGGTCGTGCTTCCAGACGTTCTCCATCCCCACGTCCATCAGGTACTCGGCGGCGGCTCCCAGGGCCACCGCTTCGGCGATGGCGGGGGTCCCGGCCTCGAAGCGCTGGGGCGGCTTGGCGTAGGTGGAGCGGTCAAGGTGCACCTCCAGGATCATCTCTCCACCGCCTAAGAAGGGCTCCATCTGCTCGAGCACCGCGTACCGCCCCCACAAGACCCCGACCCCCGTGGGCCCGCCCATCTTGTGCCCGGAGAAGGCGAAGAAGTCCGCCCCCAACTCCTTGACGTTCACCGGCAGGTGGGGGGCGCTCTGGGCCCCGTCCACCACCACCAAAGCACCCCTCTCCCGGGCGGCTTTGGCCATCTCCCCGACCGGGTTCAGCGTGCCCAGCACGTTCGACATGTGCACCACGCTGACCAGCCGGGTGCGCTCGGTGAGGAGGGTTTCGATGGCGTCCAGGTCCAGCCGACCCTGCGCGGTGAGCGGGATGGCCCTGATCCGGGCCCCGGTCTGCTTGGCCACGAAATGCCAGGGCACCAGGTTGGCGTGGTGCTCCATCTCCGTAAGCAGGATCTCGTCGCCTGGGCGCAGGTTTTTCATGCCCCAGGCGTAGGCCACCAGGTTCAATGCCTCGGTGGCGTTGCGCACGAAGATGACCTCGCGCTCCTCGGCCCCCACGAAGCGGGCCAGGGTTTTTCGGGCGTTCTCGTAGGCTTGGGTAGCCTCGAGGGAAAGGGCATAGGCTCCCCGGTGCACGTTGGCGTAATGCTCGCGGTAGAAGCGGCTGAGCGCTTCGATCACCGCCTGTGGCTTCTGGGCGCTGGCGGCGGAGTCGAGGTAAACCTGATCGGGTTGACCCGCGATCAGGGGAAAATCCCGGCGAAGGTCTCGAGCTGCGATCATAAGCACTTTATACCTCGAGCCAGACCCTCCCGTCCTCCAGCTTGGCCCGGTAGGCCTTCACGGGCCGGGGGGCCGGCAGGGTGGCCTTGCCGGTGCGCAGGTTGAACCGGGCCCCATGCCGGGTGCACTTGATGTACTCCCCCTCCACCGGCCCGTCAGAGAGCGGGTTACGGTCGTGGGTACAGATGTCGGAGATGGCGAAAACCTCGTCCCCCGCCAGGAGGACCAGGATTGGGGTCTTCTCCCCTGCCACCAGGACCACCTTGCGTCCATTCACCAAGTCTTCGATGTTGGCTACGGGGATCCAAGGCATAGGCGTGGCCAGGCGCACCGAACGGTCAAAGACGGACCTTTTCTTCGATGACCCGCTCGATGTGCTCCCGCAGCGGCAAAAGCGGGATCCGGGCGAGCACATCGTAGAGGTGGGCCTTCACCAGCACCTGCTGGGCCACGTGCTTGGGCACGCCCCGGCTCATCAGGTAGAAAAGCTGCGTCCCGTCCACCGGGGAGGTGGTGGAGCCGTGGGTGCAGCGCACCTCGTTGGCGGCGATCTCGAGCTGGGGAATCGAGTCCACCCGCGCTTCGCTCGAGAGCAGCAGGTTGCGGTTGGACTGGTAGGCGTCGGCCTTTTGCGCGGCCTCCTCGAGCTTGATCAGCCCGGAGTAGACGGTGTGGGCCTGGTCCTTCACCGCGCCCTTGTAGAGCAGGTCGCTTTTGGTGTGGTGAGCGGCGTGGTGCTGGAGGGTGTAGTGGTCGAGGTGCTGGTCGCCGTGGGCAAAGTACAGGCCCAGCATCTCCGAGTCGGCCCCCGGCCCGGCCAGCTCCGACTGGGTCTCGGCCCGGGCCAGCCTGCCGCCAAAGGTGGCGGTGAGGTCATTGAGCCGGGCATCGCGCTCCAAGAAGGCGCGGGTGCGGTGGAAGTGGTGGAAGCCCAGGGCCAGGGTCTGCACGTGGGCGTGCCGAAGCTGGGCGCCTGGTCCCAGGATCAGCTCGCTCACCGAGAGGCTCACCCCCTCCTCGACTTGGGCTGGGGAGACGTACTCCTCGATGTAGACGGCCTTGCTGTGGGGCTCGGCGATGATCAGGGTGCGCCCGACGGAAAGCCTCCCACCCTCCAGGTAGTTGAAGACCCCGATGGGCCTATCCAACTCCACCCCCTTGGGTACGAAGAGGAAGGCCCCGTGGGTGAAGAGGGCGGCGTTATAGGCCTGCAGCTTTTCGTTCCACCCGACCGCCCGGAACAGGGCTTCCTTGACTGGGGCCGGGTGGGTTTTGATGGCCTCGGCGATCGAGGTCAGCACCACGCCCTGGGCCGTTAGCTCCTCGGGCAGCTCGAGGTACACCAAGTCCGAGCCCACAAACACCGCTACCCCGGAGAGTTCGGACTGCTCGAGCCGGGCTCTGACCTCGGCGGGCAGGGTTTGGCGGCTGAGCTTTTGGCCGGCGGGGCGCTCCAAGTCCAGGGTCTCGAAGGGCACTTGGCTGAGGTCGGTGTAGCGCCACTCCTCGGTTTTGAGGGTGGGGTAGGGGAGCTTGGCGAAGGCCTCCCAGGCCGCGAGGCGCTTTTCCAGCAGCCACTGGGGCTCGCCCAGCCCCTGGGAGACCTCGAGGACCAGGTCGCGGGAGAGTCGGCTCACGGTCTGCATCATCCCACCGAGCCTTCCATCTCGAGCTCGATCAAGCGGTTCAGCTCCACGGCGTACTCGAGGGGCAACTCCTTGGCGATGGGCTCGATAAAGCCACGCACGATCAGGGCTGCCGCCTCGTCCTCTTTGAGGCCCCGGCTCTGCAGGTAGAAGATCTGCTCGTCGTTGAGCTTGGAGACCGTGGCCTCGTGCCCGACGTGGGCGGTGTCCTCTTCGATCTCGATATAGGGGTAGGTGTCGGTGCGGGACTCGGGGTTGATGAGCAGGGCGTCGCACTCCACGTTCACCCGGGCGTGCTTGGCTCCCTCATAGACCTTGACCAGCCCCCGGTAGCTGGCCCGCCCCTCCCCCTTGGAGATGGACTTGGAGACGATGGTCCCGCTGGTGTGGGGGGCCGCCAGGATCAGCTTGCCGCCGGTGTCCTGGTGCTGGCCGGTGGCTGCGAAGGCGATGCTCATGATCTCCGAGCGGGCTCCCGGTTCCACCAGGTAACTGGAGGGGTACTTCATGGTGAGCTTGGAGCCCAGGTTGCCGTCCAGCCACTCGTGATAGGCGTCGCCGTGAACCACCGCCCGCTGGGTCACCAGGTTGTACATGTTGTGCGACCAGTTCTGGATGGTGGTGTAGCGGCTGCGGGCTCCCTTGTTGACCACGATCTCGATCACGCCGGAGTGGAAGGAGTCGGTGGAGTAGGTGGGGGCGGTGCAGCCTTCGATGTAGTGCATCTCCGCCCCCTCGTCCACGATGATGATGGTGCGCTCGAACTGGCCGAGCTCGGCGGTGTTGACCCGGAAGTAAGCCTGCAGGGGCAGGTCCACCTTCACGCCCTTGGGCACATACACGAAGCTCCCGCCCGACCACACCGCGGAGTTCAGGGCTGCGAACTTGTTGTCCTCGGGGGGGATCACCGTGGCGAAGTACTCGCGGAAGAGGTCCTCGTGGTGCTTGAGCCCCTCCTCGATGGAGACGAAGATCACGCCCAGCCGGGCCAGCTCCTCCTTGACCTGGTGGTAGACCATCTCCGAGTCGTACTGCGCCCCGACCCCGGCCAGCACCTTGCGCTCGGCCTCGGGGATACCCAGCCGCTCGTAGGTGCGCCGGATCTCCTCGGGCACCTCGTCCCAGCTGCGGGCGTCGCGCACCTCGGTGGGTTTGGCGTAGAAATAGATCTCGTCGAAGTTGAGCCCAGCCAGGTCGCCGCCCCACTTGGGCATGGGCTTGGACTCAAAGATCTCCAGAGCCTTGAGGCGGAAGTCCAGCATCCACTGCGGCTCGCCCTTGTGGTAGCTGATGGCCTCCACCACGCGCCGGGAGAGGCCCTTCTCGCTTTTGAAGACCGGCTTGACCTCGTCTACGAAGCCGTATTTGTATTCGCTACCGATGGTGGCAACATCGAAGTTATCCGACATCTTGGGGTTCCTCCGGGTAGAGCCAGAAGGCGAAAAGGCGAAAAGGTGAAAAGGTGAAAAGCGGCGGTGAAGCCCTTGGCTTTCCCTTTCGACCTTTTTCCCTTTTCACCTCCTAGCTTTGTAGCCCTTGCCAGCTCTCCGTGCGGATCAGCTCCCGGCCACGGCGAGTTCTTTGAGCCAGTCGTAGCCCTTGGCCTCGAGCTCCAGGGCCAGCTCCTTGTCCCCCGACATCACGATCTTGCCGTCCAACATCACGTGCACCCGGTCGGGGATGATGTAGTTCAAGAGGCGCTGGTAGTGGGTGATCACCAGTGCGCCGAAGTCGGGGCCGCGCAGGGCGTTCACGCCCTTGGCCACCACCTTGAGCGCGTCGATGTCGAGGCCGGAGTCGGTCTCGTCCAAGATGGCGTAGGTGGGCTCCAGCACCATCAGTTGCAGGATCTCGGCCCGCTTTTTCTCCCCCCCTGAGAACCCTTCGTTGAGGTAGCGGGAGAGGTAGTCCTCGCTCCACTCGAGGGTCTGGATGGCCTGGGTGACCTTAGCGTAAAACTCGCCCACGCCGATGTCCTCGCCGCGCTTGGCGTTGAGGCAGAGCCTGAGGAAGTTGGCGATGGTCACGCCGGGGACTTCCACCGGGTACTGGAACGCCAGGAAAAGCCCCAGCTTGGCCCGTTCGTCGGGTTCCAGCTCGAGGATGTTCTGCCCGTCCACCCGCACCTCGCCCCGATCCACCGTGTACTCGGGGTCCCCGGCGATCACTTTGCCCAAGGTGGACTTGCCGGTGCCGTTGGGTCCCATCAGGGCGTGGATCTCCCCCCGGGGTACTACCAGGTTCACGCCTTTCAAGATCGGCTGGCCTTCGATGGACACCCACAGATCTCTGATCTCGAGCTGATTCGCCATGCACACTCCTTTCGAATATTCCCTGGGTGGGTGGCTTATTGCAACCCATTACCAGTAAGAGTATAGGCCGTAAACCCCATAAAGTCTAGTAATTTAGTCAAGATTTTTCCCCCGATGGGGTGGCCAGCCAGATGGCCAGGGCCTCCGCAGGGGCCAGCGGGGCGGTGACCCCGATCCAGGCTTCCAGGGCTTGGATCGGCCATAGCGCCCCCAGCACCCGCCCGACCTGGACCCGGAAGGGCTCCGGCAGCCCACCGGCCTCCAGGATTCGCTGTCGGGCCGCCTCTTCCTGACCCAGACCCAGCAGGGCTTGGGCCTCCAGCGTGATCCGCCAGGCCCGCGGGCCGGGGTCGGGCAGATGGGCCGTGGGGTCAATCTGGACCAGTTGGGCCAGCACCTCACCCCACTTACCCGCGCGGCAGAGGGTCTCGGCATAGGAGAGGCGGGCCTGGGTGCGGTGGTAGGGGTCGCTGAGCCCCAGGAAGGGCTGGAGCAGGTTTTGTGCCTCTTCCGCGGGCTTGAGCAGGGCCAGCATCTGCGCGGTGTCGAGGCGGAGGGCGGTGTAGCGGTCGCTGCCGGTGGCCTCCCCCTGCAGCTCCGCCCAGAGGGCTTGTAGTAGCTCGAGCGCTTTGGGGGCCTGGCCCCCGCCGTGGAAAGGGGCCCGGTAGGGGTCCCCGGTCTGGGCCACCCAGTAGGCGGTGGCCAGCCGCAATCGGGTGCGCAGGTGGCGGTAACGGGCCTCGCTGGGGCGCTCGGAGGTGGTGCGCAGATAGCGCTCGGCCTGGGCGGCCAACTGTAGGGCTTCCCAGGGGTGACCCCGGGCCGACTCCAGGATGCTGGCCTCGCTCTGGGCGCGGGTGCGGGTGAAGGGGTCGGGGGCCTCCTGGATGGCCTGGTCAAAAAGCCTCGCGGCCTCCTCGTACTGGCCTAGGCGGCGGTAGACGGTACCCAGCCGGGAGCGCACCCGGGCGATCTCCTCTCGGGGAGCGCGGTGGGCCTCGAGGCTCTCCAAGGCCTCGCGGATGTGGCGCGCGGCCTCCTGGGCCCGCCCGGTCCGCATCAGCAGGTCGCCCATCTGGTAGCGGGCCCGCCCCACCAAGAGCGGTTCGTGCCCCACCCGACAGAGGACCTCCAGCGCCTCCTCGAAGCGCCCCGCATCCTTGGCCACCAGGCCCTGCCACAGCCGCACCCGGTCGGACAGAAAGGGTGGGGTGGGCAACTCCAAGGCCCGCCGCACGTACCCCTCGGCCCGGGCATAGTCGCCGCGCCAACGCTCGAGTGCGGCCCGGACCAACAGCCCCTCGGCCTCCACCTCTCCCCTTAGCTCGTGCTCGAGGGGGGCTTCCTCCAGGGCCCGGGCGTAGTCCCCTGCGTCGATCTGGGCCTCGGCAGCCTTCACCCGGGCCCACACCCTAAGCTCGGGATCCGGCGACTGGGCCAATAGCTCGAGGGCCTCCAAGGCCTCCGGGTGGGCATACTGCCCCAGAACCGCCCGGTAGCGCACCAGGATGGTGGCCAACCGCTCGCGCAGACCCCCATGGCTCCACCGGGCGGACTCAGCCCACAGGCCCGGCATCAGGGAAAGCCGTGAGGGGTCTTGGGCCAGCACCTCGAGCAGGTAGTCCAGCTCGTTCGCCCCATGGGCATGGTAGAGCTCTCGAAAGAGGCGGCTCCCCTGGAAATACCGCAGGGCCAACCGGTGTAGCTTTTGCGCCTCCTTCTCTGGAACGAGCACAGGGAGCAGGTTGCGCAGGGTTGGCCGCACCAAGCCCTCTCCCATCGGCTGAAAAAGGGCTCGCTCGGCCTGCGAGAGCTCCTCCAGCCGCCGCCCCAGGGCCTTCTCCAAAAGCGGGATGGGCACGGCCGGGTCGGCCTCGGGCGAGAGCACCGCTAAAGCCTGCAGGATGGTCCTCAGCTTGGGGTCCTGGCCCAGGTCGGCAGAACGACCCCTGGCCCGAGGGCCTGCTCCATCCGCCGCCATGGCCATCTCCAGGAGCACCAGCCTCTGCAGCTCGCCGAAATTGCGCCCGGCCTGGTTGATCAGGGCGTCCACCCGCTCGGCGGGCAGATGGGGAAGCTGGTCTTTGACGAAACGCCGGGACTCCTCGCGGGTGGGGGGTGAGAGCGTTTGGTAGGGGAGCGTGGGCGGGGGTTCGGTCAGGGCCGCCAGGTAGGGCACCCGCAAGCCCTTGAGCAAAGGCTCGAGCCAGACCGAAAGGTTCACTCGCTCGCCCTCGAGGTTGCGCAAAGGCAGTCCGGTGAGCTGCCCCTCGGCCTCGGCCCGCAGCAGCAGGGGCAGGCCCTGCCGGTCGATGGCCTCCGCCAGCGCCCGGCGCAACTCGTCTTGCAGGGCCGCTTTGAGCGCGTAGGGCTGGGTGGGAGAGAACTGAGCCAGCAGAGCCTCCAGCCTCTCTTGTACCCCCAACCGTTCCGAGAGCGGATAGAGCTGTTGCGCTAGCTCGCCCCCCAGGTTGACCATCAGGCTCCTGGGCAGCGCCTTGTGCACCGCCGAGAGCAGCACCCCCTTGCCGGTAGCGGGACCCCCCACGACCACGAACCGGGGGGCTTGGCCCTGGTGCAGGGCTTTGGTGAAAAGCCGTAGGATGCGTCGCTTGTCCCGCCCCAACGAGCGGCGGGCCGACTCTACCCCCAGTTCAGCGGGGGGGGGCGGGGGCTCGAGCCCAGCTTCCTGGTATAGCTCGGCCACCACCTCAAAAAGCCGCAGCTTCTCGTCCGGGGACCCCAGGTCCTTGTAGAGGATGTTCCGCACCGTCCCGGCCTTGCCTCCTCGCTCGGCGATGGCCGCCTCGAGCCAGCGCAAAGACCCCTTCTTACCCCGGTGGTCGCGCCCGGCCAGGTGCGGTCGCAGGGTCTCGAGGTGGAGCAGCCAGTGTGTAGCGGCCTTGCTCACGGTGTATACACCATAACACAAGTGGACGGCCGATTGCCGATGGACAACCGGCCCTCCACCCGGCAGCGTTCGTTCAGTGGAACTGGGCCTCTTCGGTTGAGCCCACCAAGGCCGCGGTGGAGGCCTGCCCGGCGGTGATCGCCAGCAGCACCTCGTCGAAGTAGCCCGCGCCCACCTCGCGCTGGTGGCGCACGGCGGTGAAGCCTTCCCGCTCGGCGGCGAACTCCAGCTGCTGCAGCTCCACGAAGGCGCTCATGCCGCGCTCCTTGTAGCCCTTGGCCAGCTCGAAGGTGCGGTAGTTGAGGTTGTGCCAGCCGGCCAGGGTGATGAACTGGAACTTGTAACCCATCGCCCCCAGCTCGCGCTGGAACCGGGCGATGGTCTGGGCATCGAGATACTTTTGCCAGTTGAAGCTGGGCGAGCAGTTGTAGGCCAGCATCTTGCCGGGGAACTCCCGGTGCACGGCCTCAGCGAAGCGGCGGGCCACCTCCAGGTCGGGGGTGGAGGTCTCCATCCACAGCAGGTCGGCGTAGGGGGCATAGGCCAGGGCCCGGCTGATGCAGGGCTCGAGGCCGTTCTTCACCCGGTAAAAGCCCTCCGGCGTGCGCTCGCCGGTCACGAAGGGCCGGTCGCGCTCGTCCACGTCGGAGGTGAGCAGGGTGGCGGCCTCGGCGTCGGTGCGGGCGATGATCAGGGTAGGCACGCCCATCACGTCGGCGGCCAGGCGGGCGGCGTTCAGGGTACGGATGTGCTGGGAGGTGGGGATGAGCACCTTGCCCCCCAGGTGGCCGCACTTCTTCTCGCTCGAGAGCTGGTCCTCCCAGTGCACCCCGGCGGCTCCGGCCTCGATCATGCCCCGCATCAGCTCGAAGGCGTTCAAGGGGCCACCAAAGCCGGCCTCGGCGTCGGCCACGATGGGGGCGTACCAGTAGCGCCCGCCCTTGCCCTCGGCCCGCTCGATCTGGTCGGCCCGCATCAGGGCGTTGTTGATGCGTCGCACCACCTGCGGCACCGAGTTGGCCGGGTACAAGGACTGGTCGGGGTAGGTGTGCGCGGCCAGGTTGGCGTCGGCGGCCACCTGCCAGCCCGAGAGGTAGATGGCCTCCAGGCCCGCCTTGACCATCTGCACCGCCTGAGCCCCGGTGTAGGCCCCGAAGGTGTTGACGTAGGGTCGCCCCTGGAGCAGCTCCCACAGCCGCTCGGCCCCCTTCTTGGCCAGGGTGTGCTCCACCTGCAGCGAGGGGCGCAGCCGCACCACCGCCTCGGGCGTGTAGTCGCGCTGAATACCCTGCCAGCGCGGGTCGGTCTGCCATTCCTTGCGCAGCTTCTCAGCTTCCAGCTTCATCTCGGGGGTCAGGTCCATGGCTTTCCTCCAGTACCCCTTGAGTCTGCCAGAACCTGGCGGGGGCGGGTTTGTGTAGTCCTAAGGTGGAGACACTCGCCCCTTGGTGTAGGGTTGAAATACCTACACCAAGCGGTGGGTACACCGGGAATCTACGAGGCGCGGAGATGGCCCTCGAGCGCTCGCCCGGCCCGCTGAACATGCTCGCGCATGGCCGTCTCGGCGGCGTCAGGGTCGTGGGCGGCGATGGCCTCGAGCACCGCCTCGTGCTCGGCCAACGAGAGGGGCAGGCGGCCCGGGATCGCCGCTGAGGAGTTGATCAGGAGGCGAATCTGCCCGTCGAGGGTCTCGGCTACGGCCAGCAATCGCCGGTTGCGGGCGGCTTGCCAGAGGGTGCGGTGGAAGGACAAGTCGAGGTCACCATAGCCCGCGATATCGCCCCGCTCGGCGGCCTTGCGCTGGCGCTCGAGGATCCTCTCGAGCTTCGCGGGCAGGGTCTTGCCGCTCTCCTCCACCGCTAAGCGGGCGGCCAGGCCCTCCAGCACCTCGCGCAGGCGGTAGATCTCCTGCACATCCTCCAGGGTGGGTTCGAGCACGAAGTAGCCGCGGTGGGGCACCGCGACCACCAACCCCTCGCGCTCGAGGGCCGAGAGGGCTTCCTTGACCGGGGTGGGGGAGAGGCCCAGCTCCTCGGCCAGCACCCGCACGATGAGCTTGCGGCCCGGCGGGAGCTTGCGCCCCAGGATGGCGCTGCGCAGGGCCTTGTAGGCTTCGCGGTTGAGGGTGGTGCGGGCCAGCATCACTCCGGATTTTAGCATGTGTTGACCGAAAAAAATTTTGGATATAAAATTTCACCCGAAGCAAAGGAGGCTGAGGTGGCGCATCGAGCGTTGGCTCATCGCAGTACAGATGATGTGGCGGTGGCGGTAAGCGATCTGCAGCCGGGCGAGGAACTGGTCATTGCGAGCCTGGATGGGGGGAGGGCCCACCGGGTGAAGGTGCTCGAGGCCGTCCCCTTGGGGCACAAGATCGCCCTGCGGGACCTACCCGAGGGGCACGTGGTCATCGAGTACGGCGAGAAGATCGGGCGGATGACGCGGGCGGTGAAGAAGGGGGGCTACGTGCACGTGCACAACATCCGCACCTTGCGCTGGGACTACGGGGATATGCCCAGCGCCAGACGCGAAACGCCGGACGCTAAAGGCAGAGCTAAGGCGACGGCTTCCCCAAAGGCCGGGGCCAAGAAGGGGGGCCGGTGATGGCCGGTAAGCGAAACTCCCCGTTGCAACTCAGCGGATACCGGCGTCCGAACGGCAGGGTCGGGGTGCGCAACCACGTGGTGGTGCTGCCGGTGGATGACCTCTCCAACGCCGCCGCCGAGGGGGTGGCCCGCCTGATCAACGGTGCGCTGGCCCTGCCGCACCCCTACGGGCGCTTGCAGTTTGGGGAGGACCTCGAGCTCACCTTCCGCACCCTCAGCGGGCACGGGGCCAACCCCAACGTCTACGGGGTGGTGGTGATCGGGATCGAGCCCAAGTGGACCGAGCGGGTGGCCGAGGGCATCGCCCGAACCGGCAAGCCGGTGGAGGTGTTCTCCGTCGAGCGCCACGGCGACCTCAACACCATCAACGCCGCCTCCCGCGCGGCCTACCGGCTGGTGCAGGAGGCCTCCGAGGTGCGGCGCGAGCCCATCCGCCCCTCGGAGCTGGTCATCTCCATCAAGTGCGGCGAGTCCGACCCCACGCTGGGCCTGGCCGGCAACCCGGCTCTGGGCCGGGCCGTGGACCGGCTGGTGGACCTGGGGGCCAGCGTGATCTTCGGCGAGACCTCCGAGCTCACCGGGGGCGAGCACCTCATCGCCGAGCGCTGCGCCACCCCTGCGCTCAAGGAGAAGTTCCAGGCCGTCTACAGCGCCTACATCCGCATGATCGAGGACCAGGGCGTGGATCTGCTGGGCTCGCAGCCCACCGAGGGCAACATCCGCGGCGGGCTCTCCACCATCGAGGAGAAGGCCCTGGGCAACATCCAGAAGACCGGCTCCCGCCCGGTGAGCGGGGTCATCGGCTACGCCGAGCCGGTGGAGCCGGGGCAGGGGCTGGTCTTTATGAACTCCTCCTCGGCGGGGGCCGAGCACGTGACCCTGTGCGCGGCGGCGGGGAGCGTGCTGCACTTCTTCACGACGGGTCAGGGCAACGTGGTGGGCCACCCCCTGATCCCGGTGATCAAGATCTCGCCCAACCCCCTTACCTGCTCGACCATGAGCGAGCACATCGACGTGCCGCTGCCGGATCTGCTGGTGGGCGAGATCGGTCTGGACGAGGCGGCCAAGCGCATCCTGAGCGTCTTCGAGCGCACCGTGAAGGGGCGCCTGACCGCCGCCGAGCTGCTGCGCCACCACGAGTTCGTGATCACCAAGCTGTACCCCAGTGCCTAGCCGATCGCCGGATTACCAGTCACCGCCATGATCGTCATCTGTGAGTTCATCAGCCCCAGTGGCCTCGAGCGCCTGCGGCAAAGCGGCCTCGAGGTCCACTACGACCCCGACCTCTGGAAGGACCGCTCGGCCCTCAAGGCCAAGCTCGTTCAGGCCCGTGCGCTGGTCGTGCGCAACCAGACCCAGGTGGACGCCGACCTGCTGGCGGCGGGGCCCAACCTCAAGGTCGTGGGGCGGCTGGGGGTGGGGCTGGACAACATCCGGCAGGCGGACCTCGAGGCCCGGGGGGTGCGGCTTTGCTACGCCCGGGGGATCAACGCGAACGGGGTGGCCGAGTACGTGATGGCCGCCATGCTGCACCTGGCCCGCAACCTGGCGGGGGCTGCGCGGCACGTGGCCGAGGGCGGCTGGAACCGCGCCGCCTTGGGGGGCTTCGAGCTCTCGGGCAAGACCCTGGGCCTCATCGGGCTGGGCGAGGTGGGGCTGCGGGTGGCGCGGCGGGCCAGGGCCTTCGGCATGCGGGTGGTGGCCTCCGACCCCCAGCGCCTGCCCTGGGAGAGCGCGGTGGAAGACCTTGGGATCACCCTCGCCCCGGTGGGAGAAGTCCTGCGGCAGGCTCACTTCCTCTCGCTGCACGCCCCGCTGACCCCCCAG
>PSML01000030.1:0-27693 GCA_040290145.1 Meiothermus sp.
CATAGGCCATCATCTTGGCCCAAACCATCACGTCGGCGGGCCTCCAGGGCTCGGGGCGGAAGCCCAGGAGGCGGAACTCGATGGGCAAGGGCGGGTGGGTGGCGAGGTAGGCGTTGACCCCGGCCACATACGCGTCCACCGCGGCCTTGGCCTCCGGCGAGATGCTGCGGTAGGCCTGCTCGGCGGCCCGGTAAAAGCCCCAGGTGCGCAGGAACTTGTCCTGCTCCAAGGTGGCCTTCCCCAACACCTCGGAAAGCCGCCCGGCCCCCACCCGGCGCTGGAACTCCATCTGCCACAAGCGCTCCTGGGCGTGCACCACCCCCAGCGCGAAGAACATATCCGGCTTGTTCTCGGCCTTGATGTGCACGACCCCCCGCGGCTCGCGCAGCACCTCCACCGGAGCGGTGAGCCCCTGGAGCACCAAGCGCCCGTCGTGCTGGGGCAACGTCGCCCCGCGCAGCCAGAAGAAACCCACGATCCCGGCGAGGAGCAAAAGCCCGAGCACCACCCCAAGAAAACGTCCGAGACCACGCAAGAAACGGCGCATGCCAATCCCCCTGAGTTGACTCGAGTATAACCAAGCCGATGGGATTGCTGAATACCAAACCCAAGGCGCTACTGAATGGCTCTCCTCTGCCCGCGCCAAAACGCCACTCCACCCGACTTCCGCCGGTCCAGGAAGAGCTCGACGGTGTTGCCGTCAGGGTCTTGCAGGCTGAGCACCCAGGCGATGCCGCGGTCCTCGAGGGTATGCGGGATCCCCTCGAGCTCCACGAAGCGCCGGGCGGCCATGAAGTCTTCCCCCGTCGCGACCGCGAAGCCTATGGTCACCGGGCCGCCCGGTTCCCCTTGGCTGAGGGCCAGCTCAAAGTGCGCGTCGTTCTCGGAGGAGACCAACAGCGAGGTGCCCCCGAAGCGCTCGCGAAGCTGCAAGTCCAGGAAACGGGTGTAAAAGGTCACGGCGGCCTCGAGCTGCCGCACCCGCAGGTGAACGTAGGCCAGCCGGGTCAGGTACATCGGGGATATTGTCGAAGGTCAGTGGGGAAAGGTCAAATGGGTCGGCTGGGCTACACTCGAGGCCGTCCCCTACCCCGAGGTTTTCCCCTGGCTTACCGCCCGCTCAGTAGCTGATCACCGGCGCTTTCCCGATCATCTCTGGGTCGGTCGCGGCCTTGAGCATGAACGCCGCCACGTCGGCACGGTTGATGCGGGCCCCCGAGTTTACCCCCACCATTCCGATGCGATACCGGCCCTGGGCCGGGCCATCGGCCAACACCGGGACCCGCACGATGGTCCAGTCCAGCCCGGAGCCCCGCACCAACTCGGCGTGCCGGATGGAGTCCTCGAGCACCTCCTTGGCCAACAATCCCAGCAAAAAGCTCATCAAGCGGTTGAAGGCTTTGGGCTGGTCACCGGGCTGGGGCACCCCGGCCCCGGTGAGGGTGACGAGCCTGCGCACCCCATGTTTTTTCATCGCCGGGAGGGTCTGCTTCGCGGCCAACTCCATGACGTCCTTGCGTTCTTTGCGCACCGGCCCCAAGGCCGAAAACACCACGTCCTGTCCGGCCATGGCCTGCTCGACTTTTTCCGCTTCCTCGAGCCTTCCCTGCACCACCCGCAGACGCTCGTGCTGGAGGCCTAGCTTGGCCGGGTCGCGCACGAAGGCGGTGACCTCGTGCCCCGCCGCCAAGGCCTGCTCGACCAAGAGTTTTCCCGTACGCCCGCTCGCTCCGAAAACCACGATCTTCATCTCCACCTCGCTAGCTCCGGACTGGCCACGAACCCCTCAGGGGTCCTAACCCGGCCCGCTCTCCCGCACCCCAGAACCCCTGCCGAGGGCGCACCGGCTGACCAGAAGATCTCTGCCGCCGGGTCATCAGGTGAACCCAAAGCGTGCGCGGTGGAGCGCACCCTCGAGATCATCGGCAACCGCTGGACCAGCCTCATCGTGCGGGAGTTGCTGATGGGCGCCCGGCGCTTGGGCGAGCTGCGGAGAAACCTCCAGGGCATCTCCCCCAAGACCCTCTCCGAGCGGCTCAGGGAGCTCGAGGACAGAGGCCTCCTGACCCGCACCCTCTACCCCGAAGTCCCACCCCGGGTGGAGTACCGCCTTACCGAGAAAGGCCGCTCCCTGGCCCCGATCCTCGAGGCCATGCGCGAGTGGGGCAGCCGGTGGACCTGACCCGGTTATGCTCTTTCCATGAGCACCTTCTTTACCGCCAGCCTGTGCGGGATCGCCCTTGGGCTCGTGTTCTGGCGTCTGAGCCTGCCCGGTGGCCCGGTGGTGGGGGCCATGCTGGGCGGGGCTTTGTATCAGTTTTTGGCGCCCTCGAGAGCCATCCCCCCCAGCGGGATGGATCTGGTGGTGCAGCTTGCCGCCGGGATTTCCATCGGGCTTTCCTTCAACCGCGAGCTGCTGCACATCTCCCGCCAAGCCCTGCCCTGGGCGGTGGGGGCCGCGCTAGCCCTGATCGGGCTGGGGGTGGGGCTGGCCTGGATGGTGGCTCGCTTTTCCGGCATCGGGCTCGCCACCGCCTTGTTTGGGTTGGCTCCGGGGGGGATCACCGGGATGGGGGTGCTGGCCCAGGCCGAGGGGGGAAAACCAGCTTTGGTGGGGTTTTTTCACACCGTGCGGATCATCCTGACCTTCTTGCTGGTGCCCCTATTGGGACGGCTCTTGCGCTAAGATTCGGTTATGCGCATCGAGTTTAGGGAGAACGGGCCGATGGTGCTCGAGACCGGAGGCCGCTACATCTACCGCCACGGCGAGGTCGAGCAGGTGATGGAAAAACCCCGGGTTTCGCTGTGCCGGTGTGGTCATTCGGCCAACAAGCCCTTTTGCGACGCCACCCACAAACGCATCGGGTTCACGGCCCCAGCAGCGGTGATCGAGCTGGACGAGCGGGACAATTGAGCAAGGCCGCACAACGCCAAGGACCATCCGAATATAAGCTATCGGCGGAGGTTATACATGCCGATGCGCTATCGCAAGTTGGGCCAGTGGGGCCTCAAGGTCTCGGAGATCTCGCTGGGGGCCTGGACCACTTACGGGGATGCGGTGAAAGACTTTCAGGCCATCCGCCAGATCGTGCGGCTGGCCTACGAAAACGGCGTCAATTTCTTTGACAACGCCGACGTGTACGCCAAAGGCCAGGGCGAGGAGCTGATGAGCCGGGCGCTGGCCGACTTTCCCCGCCATACCCTGGTGATGTCCACCAAGGTCTTCTGGCCGATGTCCGAGGACGTCAACGATCGAGGACTTTCGCGCAAGCACGTCCTGGAGGCCATCGGCAAGAGCCTCAAGCGAATGGGCACGGACTACGTGGATCTGTATTTCTGCCACCGCTACGACCCCGAGGTCCCCATGGAGGAGCTCGTGCCCACCATGTCGTCGCTGATTGACCGGGGTTGGGTGCTGTACTGGGGCACCTCCGAGTGGCCAGCGGCCCGCATCGCCGAGGCGGTGAGCTTCGCCCGGGCTCACGGCTTCCACCCGCCGGTGGTGGAGCAGCCCCAGTACTCCATGCTCTACCGCGAGCGGGTGGAGAAGGAGATCCTCCCCGAGACCGAGCGGGCCGGGATGGGCTTAGTGGTCTGGAGCCCCTTGGCCCAGGGGATGCTGACCGGGCGCTACGACCAGGGCATCCCCGAGGGGAGCCGCTTCGAGCGCTACCCCCAGTTCGCCAGCCGCTACATGACCGAGGAGAACCGCCAGAAAGTGCTGGCCCTGCGGGGGGTGGCGGGGGAGCTGGGCCTCACTCGAGCCCAGTTGGCCCTGGCCTGGGTGCTGCGCCAGAGAGGGGTGAGCAGCGCGATCACCGGAGCCAGCAGCCCCGAGCAGCTCCAGGAGAGCCTGGGGGCGGCAGGGGTGGATCTGGCCCCGGACATCTTGGAGCGGATCGAGAAGATCCTGACCCCTAGCGCCTGAAGCACCTGGGGGTGGCCCCTTGATCCCTCGCTGGGCTCGCAGCCCCAACTACCCCGCCAGCGGTTGGTGGCACAGCCAAACCCCGCTCTTGGCCCGCCAGCCTTCGGGAAGTTCGATAGGGCCGGGAGGGGGCACCGCCAGCATCTTCTGGCCCACGATCTCGAACTCGAGCGCGGTGAACCAGCGGTCGAGGGCCTGGCCGAGCCTTCGGGTCTCGAGGAAGTTGAGCCGCAAGCGGGGCAGCTTGGCCTCCAGGCTCTTGAGGCCCGCGTAAGGGAGCAGCTCTGCTGGGTCGCGCCACACCCGAGGCGGCCCGATCAGCAGCTCGGCCAGCACCAGGGCCAGACCTGGGTAACGCTTATGGAACGCCTCGGGGTCGAACTCGAGGGAGAGCTCGAGGTGGACCTCCACGTCCTGCCAGACTTCGCGCTTGACGCGCTCCATACCTCTTTGTAGCACATTCACAGGGGCTGTCAAGTAAGATTAATCACGTCCAGGACTGGGAAAATCTGCCCCGTACATTGACACTCGAGCCCGCTTTGTGTCACAGGGGCTAGATGATCCCCTAGGGCGCGTCCGTCGGGTAGGGGACCCCCACCAGTCCCTCCTTGAAGTCCAGGTGAGGGTGCTGGCTCAGATAGCCCCAGAACTCCGTGGCGGTCTCCGGGTTCTCGTAGCGCAGGTAGTACCGCCCCGGCTGATGGTCCGGTAGGGCCCGCATCGAATCCACTCGGGTGAGCCTGGCCCCGGGATAGGCCCGCCTGAACTCGAGGCTGCCGCACAGGGCCCGGTCTAGCTCCTCAACCACCCGGACCTCCTGGGGGGTGAGCCGCTCCGCAGACTCAGTGCCTGCCGGGGTGATCACCACCGTCTGCACCTCTTGCCCGTTGATCCGTTGGGTTAGCATGGATTCCCCCCTACCTAGCGGGCTGGAAGCGGACCTACGTACTTCTGATAGGCCTCGATCCAGTTCTCCGCGATGGCCCGCTGGGCCTCTTGGATGCTGATCTTGCCCGAGCAGGCCAGGTCGTGCAGGGTGTTCTCTAAGGTGTCTTTGACGTGCGCATTGAGCGGCTTGGTGAGGTACGACTGCGGCCAGAGGTTGCGGATGGAGTTGGAACCCCCCAGCTCGAGGCTGATGAGGTGGTCCACTTCGTACTCACCGGGTTTACGCTGGCTGATGCCATACTCCCGGTAGACCTCCTCCTTGAGGGCCTGCGGTACGTTCCGAACGGTCTTGGTGTAGCCAGGGGTACAGATTCTGCGGAGGTCGGTGGTGAGCACGTCGCCGGGGGTCAGGCGGGGATCCGGCAGGTCTTTGCCGATGGCCCACGGGCCACCACGGGGTCCTTGCCACGGTAGTGGAGCCGGGCGGGGCCGGCTAAGCCACAGGATCAGCCCCCCGGCCAGCAGCAGCAGGATCACCCCGATCAGGCGGGCTTGGGATTGGCTCACAGGATCACCTCTTGCTGCGCACGGCCAAAGGACGCCACCACGGGTTTGCCCCTTGAACCCAGAGGGGACAGCCGAGCGCGTGGGGGATTTTTACCGCCAAAGGGTGAATACCCCGTAAACTACCCTAACCCATCGCTAACGCGCTCTGATTAGGGCTTTCCAAGGAACGACAGACGACATCCTCAGAATCCGGGCCGGTTTACAGCTGCCCTTGCCCATCGAGCCAGCTCTTTGGGCATTGGTGCTCCGTTATTGGAGCGAGCCCTTGGAGTTTTACCCTGGCAAGGCCATGTCGTGCCAGGAACCCCCTACTCCAACTGTCAAGATCCACGGGAAGATCGTTCCCAGGGAAGATTCTACCTCAAAGGAGGTGAGTGGGTATAGCCGCCCAAGGGCAGCCTGGGGATCTACCTCCCTGACCAAACTCCCCTTTGGTCAGAGTCTCTCGCCCCAGACCCCATGAACTCGCCTCGCCGTTAGACTACCTCTATGATCCAAGACCTCCAAGGGCTGCTGGGGAACAAGGTCAGCACCTCCCCCACCGACCTCGAGACCCACGGCAAGGACGAGGGCTACCCGCTGCGGCATCCCCCGCTGGCCGTGGTGTACGCCGAGAGCGCGGAGGACATCCGGCAAACCCTGGCCTGGGCGCGAAAGACCAGCATTCCGGTGATCCCCTTCGGCATAGGCACCAGCCTCGAGGGCCACACCCTCCCCCAAGGGGAATGCGTGAGCCTGGACCTCTCCCGGATGAACCGCATCCTGGAAGTGCGCCCGGAGGATTTCCTGGCGGTGGTCGAGCCCGGCGTGACCCGCGAGGGGCTCAATGCCGCCCTCAAGGGAACCGGCCTCTTCTTCCCGGTGGACCCCGGCGCGAACGCCTCTTTAGGCGGGATGGCCGCCACCAACGCCTCCGGCACCACCACCTTGCGCTACGGCGGGATGCGGCACAACGTGCTGGCCCTGGAGGTGATCCTGGCCAACGGGGAGACCCTCGAGCTGGGCCGCGCGGTGCGCAAGACCAGCGCTGGCTATGACCTCAAAGACCTCTTCATCGGCTCGGAGGGGACATTGGGGGTCATCACCCGGCTCACCCTAAAGCTCCATCCGCTCCCCGAGCACGTCCACACCCTGCGGGTCTTTTTCGAGAGCCTCGAGGCCGCCGCCGATGCGGCTTACCGGCTGATGGGTTCAGGGCTCCCGCTGGCCCGGCTGGAGCTGGTGGACGAGCTGGGCTTAGGGGCGGTGAACCGCTACCTGGGGCGCGATTACCCCGAGAGGCCAGGGCTCTTTGTGGAGTTCCACTCCTCCACCCCAGAAGCGCTCGAGGCCGAGTCCAGGATGGCCCTGGGCCTGATGCGAGAGGCCGGGGCCCTGCGGGTGGACGCCGCCCGCACCCCAGAGGAGCGCAGCCTCCAGTGGGAGGCCCGCCACCGGCTTTACTGGGCGCTGGTGGCCCAGTACCCCGCCAAACAGTTCATGATCACCGACACCGCCGTGCCGATCTCGAAGATGCCGGAGCTGGTGCGGTTTGCCGGGGCCACCCTGCGGGAGATGAATCTCGGCGGGAGCATCGTGGGGCACGTGGGCGACGGGAACTTTCACACCCTGGTGGCCACCGACGAAGCCCTCTATCCCCAAGCCGAGGCTTTCGCCGCCACCCTCGTCGAGCACGCCCTGAAGCTCGGCGGGACCTGCTCCGGCGAGCACGGGGTGGGCTTGCGCAAGAAGGGATACCTCCAAGCCGAGCACGGAAGGGCGCTCGAGTGGATGCGCCAGATCAAGCGCCTCTTCGACCCGCAGCACCTGCTGAACCCCGGTAAGGTCGTCTAGACGGCCAACCCGGCCCCATCATGGCCGTGTAGACCGGGGCTTCGGGTTCGCAGGCCGGGGAAAATGACTCCTGCGCGGGGGATGTGGTGACGTCCTTTGGCGGCGGCCCAGGGGATGGCGCTGGAGGATCTTCCGATTTAGCGCAGGGTCTCGAGCGCGATGATCACCAGCATCCCGAGGCTCACCACCACATTGGCCTGGAAAAAGGCCTGGTCCACCTTGGAAAGGTCATCGGGCTTGACCAGGTGGTGCTCGTACCCTAGCACCGCCCCCACCAAGGCCACCCCCAGGAAGTAGACCCCGCCAGCCCCGGTTAGGATCCCGGTGAGCACAAAAAACAGCCAGGTTCCCAGATGGGTCCAGCGGGCGATCCTCAGCGCTCGAGCGATCCCAAACCGAGCCGGGACGCTGTAGATGCGGTTCTCCCGGTCAAACTGAAAGTCTTGGGTGGCATAGAGGATATCAAACCCGGCCAGCCACAGGGCTACCCCGGCCCACAGGGCCAAAGTCGCGGGCTCAAAGGTGCCGCTGACGGCGATCCAGCCACCTGCCGAAGCCGCCCCGACGGTGAGCCCGAGCCAGTAGTGGCAAAGCCAAGTAAAGCGCTTGGTGTAGCTGTAGCCAACCAGGAAGAACACCGCCACCGGCAGGAGCTTGGCGGTGAGGGGGTTGAGGTTGAAGGCCGCCAGGGTCAGGAGGAGAAGGCCGACCCCCGAGAGGAGGAGGACCTCCCGCGGCTTGACCGCTCCCCTGGGTAGGTGCCGCTGGGCGGTGCGCGGATTCCGTGCGTCAATCTGCCAGTCGATGAGCCGATTGAGGGCCATCGCCGCGGTGCGGGCTCCGACCATCGCCACGGTGATCCACCAGAAGATCGGTAAACCCGGCCACCCCGGCTTGGCCAGCAACATCCCCCCATAGGCGAAGGGCAGGGCAAACAGGGTGTGCTCGAAGCGGACCAGCTCCAGGTAAGTGCGAAGACGCGCGGTCATGGCTGAGGTCTAGTTTACGCGTTGCGCCACCGCCGATACCGCTTTTAGGTACGATTTGTGATCCCGAGCATCGCCGCTGGATCTCAGCGGGTTGGCAAAGCCGTCCAACTTTCGTATCCTTTCGCTAGATGCCCTCCCTCGAGGCCACCCTACGTCAGCAAGCCATCCTCGAGCGCCTACGCCAAGAGGGGCAGGTGCGGGTGAGCGAGCTTTCCCAACGCCTTGCGGTCTCAGCGGTGACGATCCGCACCGACCTCGAGCACCTCGAGCGGCAGGGGGCCCTCCGGCGCACCCGGGGTGGGGCGGTCCCGGCCCAGCAACGGCGCTTCGAACTCCCGCTCGAGGCCAGCCGGCAGATCCACGCCCGCGAGAAGGAGCGGATCGGGCACCATGCCGCAGGGCTGGTGCGCGACGGGGAGACCATCATCTTGGACGTGGGGAGCACCACCACCGAGCTGGCCCGGGCCTTGCCGTCCAGCTTGCGCAACGTGGTGGTGGTGACGAGCGCCCTCAACATCGCCTTGCTCTTGGAGTCGCATCCCGGTATCACCGTGGTGGTGACCGGCGGAACCCTGCGGCCCCTACAGCACTCGCTGGTGAACCCTTACGGAACCTTGCTCTTGAAAGAGATCAACGCCGACAAGGCCTTTATCGGATGCAACGGAGTCCACCCCGAGAAGGGCTTTACCAACACCAACCTGCAAGAGGCCGAGGTCAAGCGGGCCATGCTCGAGGCCGCCCGCGAGACGGTCGTGCTGGCCGATCATTCCAAGATCATGCAGGTGGCGACGGCCCGAATTGCCCCGCTGGGGGCTGCGCAGCTGCTGGTGACCAGTTCAAAAGCCCGTCCCGAAGACCTAGAACTGCTGAGGAGGGCCGGGCTCGAGATCGCGCTAGCGACATAATCCCCCAAACTTTTAGGGAGATTTGCGAAAGTTTACACAACTATTGACAAGCATCCAAAAGCACGGGTAGACTCTCTCCGCAGTCACAACTGGGTGGCCTTGCTGGTATTCGAGCCCGAGCACGGCAAGGGCTACTCAAGCAGAGGAGGTATTCAATGCAACGAAGGATGTGGTGGATCGCGGTTTTGGGCGCAATCCTGCTGGCGGCGGGCCTGACCCAAAGCAACCTCAGCGGCAGGCTGGTCTACAACTCCAACCAGTCAGATCCTAAACCTCGGGCCTTGGACGCCAAGATCGTGGAGCTGTTCAAGCAGAGGAACCCCAATCTCCAGATGGAGTTCAACACCGTAGACCACGAGACCTTCCAGGACACCTCGATTCGCACCTACCTGGCCTCCGATAACCCCCCCGATGTGCTCACCTGGTTCGCTGGTAACCGCATGCGGGCCTTTAGCAGCCGGGGCTTGGCCGCGGACATCACCGATGTCTGGAAGAGCAATAACTGGGAGAAGGTCTACCCTAAGGGCTTCCAGGCCCTCTCCAAGGATGTGAGTGGCAAGTACGTCTTCCTTCCGGTGAGCTACTACTGGTGGGCGGTGTACTACCGCAAGGACATCTTCGCCAAGCTGGGGCTCAAGGAGCCCAAGACCTGGGATGAGTTCCTGGCGGTCTGTAAAAAGCTCAAGGATGCCGGTTACGTACCCATCGTCAACGCCGCCAAGGAGACCTGGCCTCAAGGGGGCTGGTTCGACTTCCTGGACATGCGGGTCAACGGCCCTCAGTTCCACAAAGACCTCACCGACGGCAAGATCGCCTACACCGACCCACGGGTCAAGAAGGTCTTCACCTACTGGCGTCAGCTCGTGGATAACAAGTACCTGCTCGAGAACCCCGCCGCCTACACCTGGCAAGACGCCGCCAACCTGATGATCCAAGGCAAGGGGGCCATGTACCTGATGGGCGACTTCCTGCGCGACCAGTACCCCGACGACCGCGAAGCCGCCGAGCTGGACTTCTTCCGCTTCCCCATCATCGACCCCAAGGTACCCATCGGCGAAGAGGCTCCCACCGACGGATACTTCATCCCTGCCAAGGCCAAAAACATGGCCAACGCCAAGGCTTTCCTGAGCTTTTTGGGCTCCAAGGAAGTGGCCGAGCTGGCCGCCAAGGAGGTGGGCCGCCTGCCGGTGCGCAGCGACGTGGACGCCAAGACCCTCTTCAAGGACAAACCCCACATCCAGAAGGGGATCGCCCTACTGGCTGGGGCTGACGACATCCTGCAGTTCTACGACCGCGACACCGTGCCGGAGATGGCCCGCATTGGGATGGACGGCTTTGTGAAGTTCCTGAGCAATCCTTCCCAAGCCGACGCCATCCTGGCCGACCTCGAGAACCAGCGCAAGCGCATCTTCGGGCAGCAGTAGGGAAATCGGCTTGGGCGGGTCCCCTCGAGGCACCCTCGGGGGGACTCTGGCTCAAAAGTGAGGTAAACGTGCAGACCACACCCCGGCCCCGGAACCCCAGGATGGCCGCGAGCCTCTACCAGGCCAGGTGGCTGGTGGTGTTCTTGGGGCTCCCGCTGCTTTTGTACTCGGTGTGGGTGATCTACCCCTTCGTCCGCACCTTCACCTTGGCTTTCACCAGCTACGACGGCCTCTCCCCGGCCCAGTGGATCGGTTGGCAGAATTTCCGCGAGATGTTCCAGACCGAGGCCTTCCGGCTGGCCTTGGGGCACAACCTGATCTGGATCCTGATCTTCATCACCGTGCCGACCTCCGCCGGGCTGGGCTTGGCGATGGTGCTCAACCAGGGGGTCCGCTTCGACCGCTTCTTGAAGATCGCCTACTACCTCCCCCTGGTGCTGGCCCCGGTGGTCACGGCGATGGTCTGGGGCTGGATCTACCACCCCCAGCAAGGTCTCGTGAACACGGTGATCGCTGGGTTCTTGGGCATCCTCAAGGCGGTGGGCTTCAACGTCAACCCTGAGGAAGCCAAGAACATCGGCTGGCTGGGTGATCCCAAGCTGGCCTTGATCTCGGTGATCGTGGCCTCGGTGTGGCGACAGGTGGGCTACGTGATGGTGCTCTATCTGGCCGGGCTCAAGACCCTCGACGCGGAGGTGCTCGAGGCCGCCAAGGTGGACGGGGCCGAGGGCTTCAACCTCTTCCGCTACATGATCTTCCCCATGCTGGCCCCGGTGACCACGGTGGTGGTGGTGATCTCCATCGTGGACAGCCTGCGTAGCTTCGACCTGGTGAATGTGATGACCAACGGCGGCCCCTTCAATAGCTCGGAGGTGCTGGCCAACTACATGGTCAAGACCGCCTTCCACGACTACCGCCAGGGCTATGCCGCAGCGGTGGCGGTGATCCTCTTCCTGATCACCTTCGTGTTCACCCTGATCTATCTGCGCCAGGTCATGCGCCAGGAAGAGAGGCGGTCATGAGCGCCGCCGCTTCTACCCAGGCTCCCAGCCGCCCGCGCAAGCTGCGCCGGGGGCCCAGTCCTTGGGTTTTGGGGCTGGTGTGGTTCTTTGCCCTGGTCTGGTTGGTGCCCTTTGTGGGGGCCATCATCACCAGCTTCCGCACCTTCGATGACCTCAACGTCCGCGGCTTCTGGAGCGTGCCCCAGGAGATCACGGTGAACAACTACGTGCGGGCCTGGGGGCAGGCCGGGGTCAGCAAATACCTGCTCAACAGCTTCAAGATCACCTTGCCGGCCCTGGCCATCTGCCTGTTGTTCGCCTCGATGTGCGCCTACGGGCTGGTGCGCTTCCGCTTCCGGCTCTCCACCCCCCTCTATGTGATGTTCGTGGCCGGGCTGATGCTCCCCTTCCAGGTGCTGCTCTTGCCGGTGTTTTTCCTGGCCAACAAGCTGCACATCTACGATACGCTGTGGGCTTTGATCTTGTTTCACGCTGCTTTCCAGCTTGGTTTTTGCACCTTTGTGCTGCGCAATTTCATGAAGACGGTCCCCTTCTCGCTGTTCGAGAGCGCCCTGATTGACGGGGCCAACGAGTGGACCATCTTCCGCCGCATCGCCTTGCCCCTGTTGCTGCCGGGGCTGGCCGCCCTGGCAACCTTGGAGTTCACCTGGATCTTCAACGACTACCTATGGGCCATCGTGTTGTTGCAAAGCGACATGCTCAAGCCCATCACCACCGGCCTGGCCAACCTGCGCGGGCAGTATGTGAGCGACTGGCCCCTGATGGTAGCGGGCAGCCTGATCGCCACGGTGCCCACCCTGGTGGTCTTCTTCGGGCTGCAGCGCTATTTCATCGACGGGCTCACCGTCGGTGCAACCAAGGGCTGAAGCGGAGCCAAACCAACACCCTGACTATGCTTGGAGTGTGCTACTACCCCGAACACTGGCCCCCTGAGCGCTGGGCCGAGGATGCCCGGCGGATGCGGGAGTGCGGCCTCAGCTACGTGCGGCTCGGCGAGTTCGCCTGGAGCCGGATCGAGCCCGAGCCGGGCCGCTTCGAGTTCGAGTGGCTGGACCGGGCCATCGAGACCCTTCACGCCGAGGGTCTGAAGGTGGTGCTGGGAACGCCCACCCCCACGCCCCCGAAGTGGCTGGTGGACCAACACCCCGATATCCTGGCCACAGACCGCGAGGGCCGGGTGCGGAATTTCGGCTCGAGGCGGCACTATAGCTTCTCCAGCCGCACCTACCAGCGCGAGACCCGCCGCATCGTGACCGCGGTGGCCCAGCGCTACGGCAACCACCCGGCGGTGGTGGGCTGGCAGACCGATAACGAGTACGGCTGCCACGACACCACCCGCAGCTACGGCCCGGAGGACGCTCGAGCCTTCCGCCAGTGGCTCGAGGCCAAGTACGGCTCGATCGAAGCGCTGAACGCAGCCTGGGGCAACGTCTTCTGGAGCATGGAGTACCGCGCGTTCGAGGAGATCGACCTGCCCAACCTCACCGTCACCGAGGCCAACCCCTCCCACTGGCTGGACTTCTACCGCTTCAGCTCGGATCAGGTGGTGGCCTACAACCGGCTGCAGGTGGAGGTCATCCGGCCATATTCACCTGGGCGGTTTATCACCCACAACTTCATGGGCTACACCCCCGACTTCGACCACTTCAAGCTGGCCGAAGACCTCGACGTGGCGAGCTGGGACAGCTACCCCCTGGGTTTTACGGACATGGGCGTCTTGCCCGTCCCTGAAGAGGATAAGCTCCGCTACGCCCGCACCGGCCACCCCGACATCCCAGCCTTCCACCACGACCTCTACCGCGGCGTCAAGGGGCGCTGGTGGGTGATGGAGCAGCAGCCGGGGCCGGTGAACTGGGCCGCCCATAACCCCTCCCCCGCTCCCGGGATGGTGCGGCTATGGACCTGGGAAGCCCTGGCCCATGGGGCCGAGGTGGTGAGCTACTTCCGCTGGCGGCAGTTCCCCCAGGCCCAGGAGCAGATGCACGCCGGGCTCAACCGCCCCGACTTCGTACCCGACCTGGCCTATTTCGAGGCCCAGCAGGTGGCGAAGGAGCTGGAGGGCTTGCCCCTACCCGAGACCGGGCCCGCCCCGGTGGCCCTGGTCTTCGACTACGAGGCCGACTGGCTCTACAAGATCCAGCCGCAGGGCCTCGAGTTCACCTACCGCGACCTGGCCTGGACCTTCTACCAGGCCCTGCGCTCGCTCGGCCTGGACGTGGACTTCGTGAGGCCGGGAGGGAGCCTGGAGGGTTACCGGCTGGTGGTGGTGCCCAGCACCCCGATTCTCCACCCGGCCACGCTCGAGGCTTTCCGCAATACCCAGGCCCAGCTCGTCTTCGGGCCGCGCACCGGCTCCAAGACCGAATCCCTAGGCATCCCCCCCGAGCTGCCCCCGGGGCCCCTGCAGGCGCTGCTGCCCATCAAGGTGGCCCGGGTCGAGTCGCTGCGCCCGGGGATGAACTTCGGGCTCGAGTGGAGCGGGAGGCGCTACGCCTCTTCGGTGTGGAAGGAGTGGGTCGAGTCCGACCTAGCCCCCGTGGCCAAGTTCGACGATGGCCAAGGGGCAGTCTGGCAGCAAAATAACCTGCACTACCTGGCTTTCTGGCCCACGGTGGCCTTTTTGCGGGCTTATCTCGGCCACCTAGCCAACATCCAGGGAATCCCCACCTTTTCGCTTCCCGAGGGGCTTAGGCTGCGGCGGCGGGGAAACCTCACCTTCGCCTTCAACTATGGGCCACACCCGCAGCCAGCCCCGGCCCCGGCGCAGGCCCGTTTCGTGTTGGGGGGCCCCAGCCTCCCCCCGCACGGCCTGAGCGTCTGGGAGAGCTAGATTGCGCCAAGGTGAGCCTCGAAGGGCGCTGCCGGCCTGCCCTCCCGTCAAATCCGGGCACCCACACATAAGCTTGCGAAGGTTTTGGTAACTTAGCGAAAGCGAGAGGGGGCCGAGATGCACAAGCGCGTGTTCAAAAAAGCCGATGGCCGGGTGATGTTTTTGTACGGCAACGCACCGCATACCCTACCCCCGTTGGAAGAGATGGAACCCGCTCCCACCCCACAGCCCCACCTGCGCTGGCACCCCCTGAGACGGGAGTGGGTGGTGTACGCAGCCCACCGGCAAAACCGGACCTTTCTTCCCCCACCCGAGTACGACCCGCTCTCCCCCACCAAACCCGGCGGCTTCCCCACCGAGATCCCCTTCGAGACCTTCGAGATTGCGGTCTTCCCCAACCGCTTCCCCTCGCTCACCCCGCACCCCGGCCCCGCCCCCGAAAAGATCCCGGTGCCCGTCGCCCCCGCCAAGGGCGACTGCGAGGTGGTGGTCTACACCCCGGAGCAGACCGGGAGCCTGGCCACGCTCCCGCAAGAGCGCCGCGAACTGTTGGTGCGGGTCTGGGCCGATCGCTACCGCGAGTTGCTGGCTCGAGAAGAGGTGCGCTTCGTGATGCCCTTCGAGAACCGGGGAGAGGAGATGGGGGTCACGCTGCACCACCCCCACGGGCAGATCTACGCCTATCCCTTCGTTCCGCCGCTCATCGAAAAAGAGGTCCGGAGCTTTCGCGAGGGGGAGGTGCTGGTCTCGCTCTTGAACGACGCCGCACCCTACACGGTCTGCGAGGACGAGCACACCATCGCCATGATCCCGCCCTTCGCCCGCTACCCCTATGAGGTGCTGGTCTATCCCAAGCGCTTCCACCCCGGCCCCTGGACCTTCAGCGACCTCGAGTTCGCCAGCTTTGGCAAAGTCTTGGGCCAGGTGGTGGCCAAGTACGACGGGCTCTTTGACCGCCCGATGCCCTACATCATGCTCTTGCACGCCGCCCCCAAAGGCGAGGAGCGCACCTTCCATTTCCACGTGGAGTTCTACGCCGCGCTGCGCGCCCGCGACAAGCTCAAATACCTGGCCGGGACCGAGGTCGGGGCGGGGACTTTCGCGGTGGACGCCCTCCCTGAGCAGACCGCCAAAACCTTACGGGAGGTCTTGTGAACCCAACAGCGCTACAAAAGCTCCGCGGCTGGATGAGCCGGCATGGCTTCGAACGCTTCTTCGTACAAAACCCGGAGAACTTCGCCTGGCTCAGCGGGGGCGGGGATAACACCGTGGTGGTGAACCGCCCGGTGGCCTGGCTCGAGGTTCCAGGCCCAGCCTCCGCTCCGGTTAGGCTTCACACCTCCCGCATCGAAGCCCGACGGCTAGCCGAGGAAGAGGTGGAAGGGCTCGAGGTCGTTGGGCATCCTTGGTATAGCCCACCTGGCCTACCCCGTCCCAACGACTCCGAGCACGACCTAACCGCGCTGCGGCTGGTGCTAAGCCCCGAAGAGCAAAGACGCTACCGAGCGCTGGGCCAGGACGCAGCCAGGGCAGTGGGCCAGGTTATGCAGGACGCCGAGCCGGATTGGACCGAATCGGAGCTCGTCGGGGCGGTCTCGAGCGCCCTCTATGCCCGTGGCATTCAGCCGGTGGTGCTGCTGGCGGCGGGGGAGGAACGCATCTTCCAATACCGTCACCCGCTGCCCAAGAACCGGCCCCTGGGCAAGCTAGGGATGGCCGTGCTGTGCGGGCGCCGCCAGGGTCTAATCGCCAACGTCACCCGGCTCAAAACCTGGGGCCACAGCGAGGCGCGGGGGCTGATGGATCACGTCCTGCGCGTGGAATCAGCGGCCCTAAGCAGCACCTTGCCCGGCAAGACCCTCTCCGAGGTTTTCGCTGCCCTCAGGGGGGCCTACGCCGCCATCGGACGCCCGGAAGCGATTGAGGAGCACCACCAGGGCGGGCTTACTGGCTACAGGCCGCGCGAGATGCTGGCCACCCCAAGCAACCCCACCGTCCTCGAGGCCTCCATGGCCGTCGCCTGGAACCCCAGCCTGCCCGGGGCCAAGGTAGAAGACACCTTCCTGATCGGCGAGAACGGCTTGGAGAACCTCACCCTGGATCCCCACTGGCCTATGCTCGAGGTCGAGGGGCGGCTGAGGCCAGGCCTGCTGGAGGGCTAGTCATGGGCTTCAAAGACCAGTTCGGCACCCTCCCCGAATCAAGCGCGCAGGCTCCGGGCCGGGTCAACCTGCTGGGGGAGCACACCGACTATAACGATGGGTTTGTCCTCCCTACCCCGCTTCCCTACTTCACCTACGTCGAAGCAGGCCGGCTCGAGGGAAGCGTCGAAGGCTACGCCGAGAACTTTGGCGAGACCCGGACCCGCTCGCTGGACCAAGGCAAGGGAGGAGACTGGCTCGACTACGTAGCAGGATGCGTCTGGGTTCTCGGCAGAGCGGGCCACGCGGTCCCCGGCGGGCGGTTTTACGTGAGGAGCCAGGTGCCGATGGGCGCTGGGCTTTCCAGCTCGGCAGCGCTCGAGGTCGCCACCCTGCGGGCTTTGCGGGCCCTGTACCGGCTCCCCCTGGACGATCAGCAGATCGCCCTCCTGGCCCAGCAGGCCGAGGTCGAGTACGTGGGGGTGCGGGTAGGGATCATGGATCAGATGGCGAGTTCCTTAGGCCAGCCGGGGCAGGCGCTGTTCCTGGATACCCGCACCCTCGAGTACCGATCCGTGCCGCTGCCCGCCGGGTACAGGGTAACGGTGGTGGACTCCGCCGTGCCCCGCCGCCTGGCCGAGGCCGGGTACAACCAACGCCGCGCCCAGTGCGAGGAGGCGGCTCGGCTCCTGGGGGTGAAAGCCCTGCGCGACGTGGGGCTGGATCGGCTGGACGAGATCGAAGCCCTTCCCCAACCGCTTGGCCGCCGGGCCCGGCACGTGGTCACCGAGAACGCCCGGGTCCTGGAGGGGGTCGCCGCGCTCGAGTCTGGGGAGGTCGGACGTTTCGGCGAACTCATGCTGGCCTCGCACCGCTCGCTCCGCGATGACTACGAGGTCTCGATCCCCGCCCTCGACCGGCTGGTAGACCTGGCCATGCAAAACGGGGCGGTCGGGGCGCGGCTCACCGGGGCGGGGTTCGGCGGGGCGGTCGTAGCCCTGGTGCCGGAGCAGGAGTATGAGCGCTTCAAAGCGGGAGTAGCTCGCGGTTATCCCCCGGCCCGCTTGATCTGATGCGGTCCCTCGGGCCCCTAGGCGCGGGGCGGTTGGCCCAGCCGCACCTCTCGGCCACAGGTGCAGGTTTCGCCTTCATGGCACACCTCGAGCCCATCGGCGGTCTGGAAGTACCAGAGGGTTCCGCAGTCCGGGCAGCGCACCTCGCCGCCGGTGGAGGGCTCGGCCAGCGAGCGGATCTCGTGGGGGGTGATCCAGTAGCGCTGGTTGCACCAGTGGCAGACCGCCTCCGCCCCGCCGTCCTGGGCGATCATGTCCTCGCGCTCGTGGTGGTCGAAGAAGATCAGGGCCTCGAGGGCCTTCTGCTGGCTGCACGTGCACTGGAACCGAAGCGGGATGAAGTTTTCCTTGAACCCCAGCACCGTCAGGTCGGTGCGCTGGTAGCCCAGGCCCTCCAGCAGCAGTTCCACGCTGCGTTCCATGCCCTGCTCGGCCAAAAGCGGGGTGATCCCGCCCACCCGACCCAGGTTGGCCTCGAGGTGATCGATCACCGCCTGAGGGGCCTCCGGCAACACCTGGATGATCACCCCGCCCGCCGCCTGCACGCTGCCATCGCCGCGCACCCGTACCCCTAAGAGCACCGCCGAGGGCACCTGCTCGGACTGCCAGAGGTAGTGGGCCAGGTCCTCGGCGATCTCACCCGAGACCAGCTCGGTAGAGGAGTCGTAGATTTCCCCGTTGGACAGGGCCCGGCTCACCCGCAGTTGCCCCTTCCCCACCAGGCCGCCCACGTTGAGCTTTCCGTCGGGCCGCAGGGGGAGCTCGGCCTGGGGGTTCTGGGCGTAGGCCCGCACTGAGCCGTCCGGCCCGGCCTCCACCATCAGGCCGCCCAGCGGGCCGTCCCCGTCGAAGCGCAGGCCGACCCGCTCACGCCGGGTCTTGGAGAGCAGAAAAGCCAGCAGCAGCCCGCCCGTCATGGCCCGGCCCATCGCGGCGGTAGCGGTGGCGGAGAGCCCGTGGCGCTGCCGGGCCTCTTCGGTAACGTCGGTGGTATCGGCGGCCAGCACCCGCAGGTTCCCCTCGGCGGCGAGGCCACGAATCAGTCGTCCCATCCCTTATCCGATTGTAGCCACAAGCGCGGGGGGAATGGGGCACTGGGGCAGGATTGTGCCGGCGGGGAGGGTAAGGGCTCGGGGGCCGGGTGTCGGTAGGTACTGGGGGACGGCTCGAGCGCCCCAAGTTCTCCTTTATAGAGGGCTTATCCAGACTTGACCGTTATACTGCATAGAGCCCCAGGAACCTGAGGGCGGAGAGGGGATGGAAGGAGAAGGTTTCCAGGGCCGCCTTCTTCTTCGGCACTCCCCTGCGGTGCAGCAGAGACACCAGAAAGGCTCGGAGGGCCGCCAAGACTTGTGCCCCCACTCCCCGCACCTGGCAGGCATCCTCGTGGAAGAGAACGTCCCGTACCCAGAAGGAGCGGTTCTCAATGCTCCAGCGGTCCGCCAAAAGCAGCCCTAGCGCCCGGGCATCCATCTCCTCGGGACCCAGGCTGGTCAAAGCGTAGCTCACCGTCCGCCGCACCTCCCCCGTGGCTTTGTGGACCACCTCCCGCTCCAACCGCACCACCTGCTGGGCCCCGGGAAAGGCGCGTATCTCCTCCGGCAAGTAGGGGGAGGCCCACGCCCGATAGGTCCACACCTCCCCATCCCGCACCCGATCCCACACCGCCTCGGTCTCGCCGGGAAGCCTCCTCTCGTCCATGCCCCCAAAGACCTCCAGGGCCCACTCCAGCAGTTCCCCCTGGTTGGCCTTCAGGACAAAGAGGTACGCCCCCCTTTTTGCACCACCTTCCCCGCTACCTCCGGGTACAGGTACCCTGCGTCCCCCACCAAGAGCTTCCCCCCCAAGCCCTCGGCCCCAAGGCGCTCCAGAAGGGTTAGGAGCGCCTTCTCCTCTTTCCCTTCCGCCTTAGCCTGGGCCAAAGTGGTGAGCAGATGGAGGGCCAACACTTCCACCAGTTTGACCTGGGGACGGTTCCCCTTGCGGCTGCCCCTTAGCACCTTCCCGTCGGCCAGGAGGACCTCTGCCAGGTTGGCCTGGGGGAAGATCTGAAGGAGGGCCTGCTGCAGGGCCTGGGGGTCCAGCTGGTGCAGGAGGGTGGTCACCGTGTGGTGGCCGGGGGCTTTGCGCAAGCCCAGGTGGGGCAGGAGGTGGGGGTTAGCCCGGGCGAAGCGGCTCACGCCTCTCAGGGAGTCCACCCGGCAGAGAAAGGCCACCAGGATGAGCGCCACAAGCCCCCAAAGGGGGTACCGCTTGTTGGATGCCCGAGGGTCCGGAACCTTGACTAACGCTTCGTGCAGGTTCATGCCCCTTCATCTACCCCAAGCAGTGCATACCGGTCAAGTCTGCCTGCCGAACCCAAGCGCTCAATACTTGCCCGCAAGGGGGTCTACCCGTACACTCATGCCGTGGAGCAAGCCCTGTTTCGGGGACGCCGGGAGCGAAAACTGGCCGACGGGATTGCGGTTCGCCTCGAGGGCATCACCAAGCGTTTCGGTGATACCCTGGCGGTGGCAGGGGTGGACTTGGACGTGCGCAACGGGGAGTTCTTCAGCCTATTGGGGCCTTCGGGCTGCGGCAAGACCACCCTCCTCAGGATGATCGCCGGCTTCGACGAGCCGGATGAGGGGCGCATCCTGATCGCGGGCCAGGACATGCGCGGGGTTCCCCCCTACCGCCGTCCGGTCAACACGGTGTTCCAGAACTATGCCCTGTTTCCTCACCTCACCGTCGAGCAAAACATCGCCTTCGGGCTCAGGATGAAGCGGGTGCCCAAGGACGAGATCGCCCGGCGGGTGCAGTGGGCCCTGGAGCTGGTGAACATGCCGGGGCTCGAGGCCCGCCGCCCCCACCAGCTCTCCGGTGGGCAGCGTCAGCGGGTGGCGCTGGCCCGGGCGTTGGTGAATGAACCCGAGGTGCTCCTGCTGGACGAGCCGCTCTCGGCCCTTGACCTCAAGCTGCGGCAGGAGCTGCGGGTGGAGCTGATGAACCTGCAAGAGCGGCTCGGCATCACCTTCATCTTCGTTACCCACGACCAAGAGGAGGCTTTGGTGATGTCCGACCGGATCGCGGTGATGAACCGGGGCAAGGTCGAGCAGGTGGGCCCGGTGGAAGATGTCTACGAGCTGCCCAAGACCCCCTTTGTGGCCAAGTTCTTGGGCGACTCCAACCTGATCCCCGCGACGGCGCTCGAGCCCCGCCGGGTCCGCACCCCGCTGGGCGAACTCGTGTTGGACGAAGAGGACGCCCTCACGCCGGGACAGGAGGTGCTGCTGTCGATCCGCCCGGAGAAGATCCGGCTCTTCCGCCAGCGGCCCAACCTGCCCAACGTCTTCCAAGCCCAAGTGGACGACATCATCTACACCGGCTCGGAAAACCAGTACCTGCTCAAGGCGGCGGGGATGACCCTGGTGGCCGATACCCTCAACCAGGACATCCTCGAGCCCGGCCACGACGAGTTCACCTACGACGAGACGGTGTGGGTGGCGATGGCCCCGGAAAAGCTGGTGGTGGTAGGAGAAACCCAGGCTTGAGGAGGTCCGCTATGCCCTGGCAAAAACTCCAGCGCCTCCTGCTCGCGGTGGGGCCGGGGGCTTTGTGGCTGTTCGTCTTCGTGCTGATCCCCTCGATTTTGGTGCTGATCGCCTCGCTGATGAGCCGGGGCAGCTTCGGCCAGCTCGCCCCTCCCTTTGGACTGCACAACTACCTACGGTTTTTCACCGAGCCGCTGTTCTGGGAGATCGTGGGGCGGAGCCTGTGGATTGGCCTGTGGGCCACGGTGCTGACCGTGCTGCTGGGCTACCCCCTGGCCTTCTACATCGCCGGACACCGCCATAAACAGTTCCTGCTCTTGCTGGTGATCATCCCCTTCTTCACCAACTTCCTGATCCGGGTCTACGCCTGGATCGTGCTCTTGCAGCGGGAGGGGGTGGTGAACGCGGTCATCACCGCCTTCGGTCTGCCCCCCGCGGACCTTTTCCCCTCGAGCTTTGCCGTGTACCTGGCCACCGTCTACACCTACTTGCCCTTCTTCGTGCTGCCCCTCTACGCGGCGGTGGAGCGGATCGAGTGGAGCCAGCTCGAGGCCGCCTACGACCTGGGGGCCTCCCCGGTGCGGGGCTTCTGGGAAGCCATCTTCCCCCAAACCCTGCCGGGGCTTCTGGCCGGGGTCTTGCTCACCTTCATCCCGGCGGTGGGCACCTTCGTGATCGCGGACCTGCTGGGCGGGGGAAAGATCACCCTGATCGGCAACCTCATCCAGCAGCAGTTCGGCCCGGCCCAGAACTGGGCCTTCGGCGCGGCGGTGAGCATGATCCTGATGAGCCTGGTGCTCTTGGGCCTGTGGCTCTACGCCCGGACTCAAGGCGAGCGGGGGCTCGACGAGCTGGTATGAGAAGCCGGGCTCGACTCGCATCTGGTGCTGGGCGCCGACTTTTGGCCGCCTACGCTTGGCTGGTCTTCGGCTTCTTGTACCTGCCGATCCTGGTGATCGTGGTCCTCTCCTTCAACCGGAGCCGTTTTGGGGTGAGCTGGACCGGGTTCACCCTGGACTGGTACGCCCGGCTCTTGGCCAACGAGCGGGTACTCGAGTACCTGACCAACACCCTGGTCGTGGCGGCGGTCTCCACCGCGGTCTCCACGGTGATCGGGACCCTTTTGGCCATCGGGCTGGTGCGCTACGAGTTTTGGCTCAAGGGCCTGTTGCGCTACCTGCTCTACGTCCCGGTGGTGGTCCCCGACGTGGTGATGGGGATCTCCCTCTTGCTCCTTTTTGATGCCGTCCGTGACGCCATCGGCTGGCCCCGGCTCTCGCTTTTCACCATCATCCTGGCCCATGTGAGCTTCCAGGTGGCCTACGTGACGCTGGTGGTGCGGGCCCGACTGGTGCTCTTGGACCCCGCCCTGGAGGAAGCCGCTCGGGATCTGGGGGCCACCGAGGGGCGCACCTTCCGCTTCGTCACGCTACCCCTGATCTCGCCGGGGGTGGTCTCGGGGGCTCTACTGGCCTTCAGCCTTTCCCTGGATGATTTTGTGGTGACGTTTTTCACCTCTGGCTCGGGGTCTACCACCCTTCCGCTTTACATCTACGGTAAGGTTAAAACCGGCATTACCCCCGACGTTCACGCCCTCTCCACGCTGATGGTGGGGGCCACTATCCTGACTTTGCTTTTGGGACTGCTCTTGTGGCGTAAAGGAGGGACGAGGTGAAGAAATTCCTGGCCAAAGCTGCCGCACTGCTGCTCCTGCTGCCCCTGCTCACGGCCTGCCCCAAGCAACAAGGGGCGCAGACGCTCCGCATCTACAACTGGTCGGACTACATGCCCGAAGCGGTCATCCAGGAGTTTGAACGGCGCGAGAAGGCCAAGGTCGTGCTGGACACCTACGATGACCCCGAGGCGATGATCTCCAAGCTGCAAGCCGGCGGCGATAGCGAGTACGACCTGGTGATCCTCTCCGACTACCTGGTGGGGCAACTGGCCAAGCAGGGGATCATCCTCGAGCTGGACCGTTCCAAGATCCCCAACTTCAAGAACCTGGATCCGAGCTTCACCAACCCCGCCTACGACCCCCAAAGCCGCCACTCGGTGGTCTACCAGTGGGGCACCACCGGGCTGGCTTACCGCGAGGACCGGGTCAAGGGGCCGGTGGATAGCTGGGGGGTGCTCTTCGACCCGGCCCAGAGCGTGGGCAGTTTCCTGCTCCTCACCGAGATGCGCGAGCAGGTAGGGGCCGCGCTGCGCTACTTGGGGGCCTCGGTGAACTCCACCGACCCGACCGTGCTCGAGCGGGCCAAGCAGGTCCTGCTCGAGGCCAAGCGGCGCAGCCAAGGCTTTGCCGGGGGTACCGATGCGGTGCAGCAGGTGCTCTCGGGCAATGTGGCGGTGGCGGTGGCCTACTCCGGCGACGCCTTCCGGGCCATGCAGGAAAACCCCAGGGTCAAGTACGTGATCCCCAAGGAGGGCGGGACCCTCTGGAGCGACGTGCTGACCATCCTGAGCAAGAGCAAGAACGCCGAGTTGGCCTACCGGTTCATCAACTACCTGCTCGAGCCCGAGGTAGCGGCCAAAGTCTCCAATGGGATCGGTTACGGCACCCCGGTGTCGCCAGCGCTTCCGATGATTGAGGCCCGGGATAACCCCATCATCTACCCGAGCCCCGAGGTGCGGAGGAAGCTCGAGTTCCTGGGCGACTTAGGCCCCGCCGCCGACCTGTACAACCGGCTCTGGGCCGAGGTCAGGGCCCAGTAGGGCGGTTTTCCTTGGGTCCATTGCGCCGAGGCTAGATTAACCCCCGCTAACCCGCGATAAACCAAAACCCCCTTCCGGCCGGCTAGAATGGACCCGTGAGAAAAGCCCTGTCGGCTTTGATCCTGGCCGCCCTTTTGGGCCCGGCGACCCCCGCGCTGGCCCAGAACGGGAGCAGCCTCTACCAGCAAAACTGCGCCTTCTGCCACGGCGACGCGGGTCAAGGCCGTCCCGGGGCTTTTCCGCCCTTGGCCGGTCACAGCGTCGAGCTAGCCAGCGCTCCGGGGGGCCGGTCGGTCCTGATCCAGACCGTGCTGTTTGGCCTCCAGGGGGAGATCTTGGTCAAAGGCCAGCGCTACAGCGGGGTGATGCCCGGCTACGCCCAGCTCCGCGATGAGGAGATCGCCAGCCTGTTGAATTTCGTGCTGGGGGCCTGGGGCAATGACCAGCTGCTCGGCGGGGGCCATCGGCCCATCACCCCTGCCGAAGTCGCGAGCGAGCGATCGCGGCGGCTCACCCCGCTTCAGGTGTATGAGAACCGCCGCCGCCTCGGCCTGCGTTAAGCCCGGACAGCTTGTAGCCAGAAGAACCAGGGGATAGAATTGCCCTCGAGGTGAATCGCATGAATAGATGGTTACTCGCGGGTATCTTGGCGCTGAGCAGCCTGGCTGCCGCCCAGTCCGGGGCTAGCGTCTACCAACAGTGCCAAGGCTGCCACCAGCCCACCGGGACTGGGGTACCTGGTGTCTTCCCGCCGCTGGCTGGGCACGTCCCTGAGATCCTGGCGGCCAAGGGCGGGCGTGAGTACCTCATTCACGTCCTGCTGTACGGCCTCGGCGGGGAGATCAGCGTCAAAGGGACCAAGTACAACGGGGTCATGCCGGCTTTTGGGCAACTCAAGGACGCGGATCTGGCGGCCGTCCTCAACCACATCAGCACCTCCTGGGGCAACCAGCTTCCCGCCGGGCAGAAAGCCTTTACCGCCGCCGAGGTCAAGGCCCAGCGGGCCAAGCCGCTCACGTCCCTTCAGGTCAACGCTGCGCGCAAGGCGCTGGGCTTGAAGTAGAGTTGAAGACCAGGGCCCAGTCCCTATCCAAGCTGTCCACTACCGATTGGGCGGTGCTCGCGGCTCTGGCCGAGGGCGAGGCGCACGGCTTCCAGATCGCTGGCTTTTTCTCTGGCGAGGGTGAGCTAGGGGGGATCTGGAAGGTCCAGCGCCCTCAGGTGTACCGCGCCTTGGAGCACCTCACCCAAGCCGGCCTAGCCCGGGCCGTCCGCCAGGAAGCAGGCGTCAGCGGCCCGCAGCGCACGGTATTCGCCCTAACCCCCTCCGGCAAGAGGGCGGTGAGGGCCTGGCTGCGTACACCGGTGTCCCGCTTGCGGCTAGCCCGGAGTGAGTTGCGGCTCAAGCTGGCCTTTCTCTTGCGCAGCAACGCCGACTGGGAACCCCTGCTGCTGGCCCAGCGAGAGGAGTACCGCCGGGCGCTGGCCTCTTTTGAGGCCTTGGCCGCCCAAGAGACGGGCATCCGGAGGATGGCCCTCTTATGGCGGCTGGAGAGCGCCCAGGCGGGTCTGCGCTTCGTCGCGCGCATCCTAGCGGAGGGGCGCTCCCGCGCGTAGTCACAGTGTAACTTTTAGGTTATAGTGTGCTCATCGAGGGGTTCTGTGCTAAACAGCTACCCAGCGATGCTGACCATGCGCGCCGACGGGGGTGAACCATGCGTAAACTCTTAGGGATCCTCATGCTGGTATCGGGCTTGGCCCTGGCTCAACAAGGCGAGGTCCGGGTCGCGGTGTCCGCCAACTTCCGCGACGCCTTCAACGACATTGCCCGGGCCTTTAGCAAGACCAACCCCAGCGTCCGGGTGGTGCCGAGCTTTGGGTCATCGGGGGCTTTCACCCAGCAGATCGTCAACGGGGCCCCCTTCGACCTGTTTCTAGCCGCAGACACCTCGTTTCCCCGGGCCCTCGAGGCCCAGGGCCTGGTCGAACCCGCTACCCTGCGGGTGTACGCGCGGGGCAAGCTGGTGCTGTTTGTGCCCAGCCGCAGCGGCCTACAGGCCAAGTCCCTGGAGGTGCTGCGCGACCCCAGGGTCACCCGCATCGCCATCGCCAACCCCGAAACCGCCCCCTACGGCAAGGCCGCGATGCAGGCGATCAAAGCCTATGGCCTCTACCAAGCGGTGCAGAACCGCCTGGTTTTCGCCCAGGATATCGCCCAAGCCGCCCAGCTTACCCTGGCTGCCGCCGACGCGGGCTTGATCGCCTACTCGGCCCTGTTCACCCCCGCTTTCCAGGGGAAGGGCAGTTTTTTCATCGTGCCCCAGCGGCTATACGACCCGCTCGACCAGGGGATGGTACTGCTCAAAGGGCGCGCTCGCCCCGAGGTGAGGGCCTTCTATGAGTTCCTCCAGTCGGCTACGGCCCAGCAGATCATCAAGGCCTACGGTTACCAGGTAGTCCCCGGCGCCCCCTGATGCTCGAGCCCCTGCTGCTGACCCTGCGGCTGGCGCTGCTGACCTCGCTGGCGCTGCTGCTCTTGGCCGGGCCGCTGGCCTGGGTGCTGGCCAAGCGCGACTTCCCCGGGCGGGGGGCCCTCGAGACCGTGCTGCTGCTGCCGCTGGTGCTGCCCCCCACGGTGCTGGGCTTCTACCTGCTGTTGCTGCTGGGCAAGAACGGGCCCTTGCAGCAGTGGTTCGGGCTGAGCCTGGCCTTCACCTTTGAGGGCATCCTGATCGGCTCCATAGTCTTCAACCTGCCCCTGGCGCTGTCGAACTACCGCGAGGCCTTCCGTACCATCGACGACGACCTACTCCAGACCGCCCGCACCCTGGGGGCGGGCCGCTGGCGGGTGTTGCGCGAGGTGGTGCTGCCGCTGGCCGCACCGGGGCTGCTGTCGGGCACCCTGCTGGTCTTCGCG
The DNA here is from genome assembly GCA_040290145.1 of Meiothermus sp. Taxonomy (GTDB): domain Bacteria; phylum Deinococcota; class Deinococci; order Deinococcales; family Thermaceae; genus Allomeiothermus. Next base: position 26,766 of record PSML01000030.1, read on the forward strand.
CACGTGCTGGGCGAGTTCGGCGTGGTGCTGATGGTGGGGGGGAGCCTGCCGGGGGAGACCCAGGTGCTGTCGATCTACATCTACGAGCTGACCCAGGCCCTGCGGCTGGAGGAGGCCAACCGGGTGGCGCTGGTGCTGGTGGGGCTGGCCTTCGGGCTGCTGCTGGCGATCCGTTCGTTGGAGGCTAGGTGGAAGTCGAATACGTCCTCGAGCGCCCCGTCCGCCTCGAGATAGCCCTGCGGGTGCAGGGCTTCACCGTGCTGCTGGGCCAAAGCGGGGTGGGCAAGACCAGCCTGCTCAAGGCCCTGGCCGGCCTATTGCCGGCCCGCGGCCAGCCCTTCGCGGGGCTGCGGGCCGAGAGCCGCCCGGTGGGCTACCTGCCCCAGCACTTCGCGCTCTTCCCCCACCTCAAGGCCTGGCAGAACGTGGCCTTTGCCCTAGGACGGGTCCACCCTCGCCACCGCAAGCGCAGCTTGGAGTTTTTGCAGGCCATGGGTATCGCCGACCTGGCCGAGCGGTACCCCAGGGAACTTTCCGGCGGGCAGGCCCAGCGGGTGGCCCTGGCCCGGGCCCTGGCCCGGGAGCCGCAGCTGCTGCTGCTCGACGAACCGACCAGCGCCCTCGATGTGGCGACGCGCGAGGAGGTCTTCGCCGAGGTGCTGGCCTCGTTGCGCGGCCTGAACATCCCCACCCTGGCCGCCTCCCACGACCCCTGGCTGGCCCAGCAGGCCGACTGGGTGGCGGTGCTGAGCGCCGAGGGCCTCATCCAGCAGGGCAGCAGCACCGAGGTCTTCGCCCACCCCGTGGACCTCGGCACCGCCCGGCTGGTGGGCTTCCGCAACTTCCTGCGGGGGGTGGTGGAGGGCCTCGAGGGCCAGGACGCCTGGATCGCCTGCGGCGGCGTGCGGCTGCGGGCCCGGTGCCCGGG
>PSML01000153.1:0-2728 GCA_040290145.1 Meiothermus sp.
CTCGCGCCCACCACGTGCAGGACAGCAAAAACCCTTTATGCAAAGGGTGCATAAAGGGCCAGAAGGGTGCAATAAGGGTACTGCGGGAATCACCCCCTGCTCGAGCGTTTTAGACTGTGGCCGGTGAGCCTCTCGGTGGTGGTCGTCTCTTACAACGCTCGGGCCGTTCTGTTCGAGTGTCTGCGGCGGCTCACCACCCATTACCCGGATGCCGAGATGCTGGTCGTAGACACCGGCTCGAGCGACGGGAGCTTGGCCATGGTACGCAGCGAGTTCCCCCAGGTAAAGCTGCTCCAAGTGGCGAACCGCGGCTATGCCTATGCGGTCAACCGAGGCCTAGAACATACCCAAGGCGCCCATACCGCGGTGATGAACAGCGATATCTACCTCGAGCCCGGCGACCTCGAGGCTTTGCAACAGGCGCTCGACGATGACCCTCAGGCGGGGCTAGCTGGCCCGGTGCTGATCACCCCGTCGGGCAAGCCACAGTCCTTCGGGCCTCTCTACGCTCCCAACTACTGGCGGCTATACAGACCCAGGCCGGTGAGCTGGCTCTCGGGTGCGCTGCTCTTGGTGCGGCGGTCCGCGCTCGAGCGCCTGGGCGGCATGGACGAGCGCTTTTTCTTCTACAACGAGGACCTCGAGTGGGGCTTGCGGGCCCGCAGGTTGGGCTTCAGGAATCTGCTGGTTCCCCGGCGGGTCTTGCACCTGGGGGGGGCCTCCACCCCCCGCAACCCGCGCTTTATCGCCGAGGGCTACCGGGGGGGCCTGATCCTGAGTGCCGAGTATTACCCCGGGCTACACGGCCTGCACCGCAAAGCGGTTTGGCTCGAGGCCCAGCTGCGCCTGCGCTTCGACCCAAACCCCATGCGCCGGAGGGGATACCGCCTCTTGGCGAACTGGCTCTCGGGTGAAAATGTAAACGCGTCTTTATTTCTTTAAACAGCAAAGTTACAATTTGCCCAGGAAAGACCTGAGAACCCGATGAGTACTGGCCGCCAGGCTTTCCCCACACAGTTTCCGATATTCGCCAGGATTTCATTTGCAGCACGCAATAACCCATAAATTTCAACCGCGCCCGCACCCGTGAGCACAGACCCGTGCTATATTGGGTGTGACCTTTCTTTACAAGAGTAAAGTATTGTGATAAACAAACAATTTAGGCCAAGTTGATACTTGCTATACATCTATTGACTATTGAAGCCGAACCGGTTACTCTCAAAACAAGCAAAGGGGAGCAACAAGCCCCACCCAAGCAGCAAAGGAGAGGTGAATTATGACTAAGAAACTGATCGTCCGCGCCCTGACCCTGATCTCCAGCCTGATCGCCCTTGGACTCGCCGCTGGCGCGACTGCTGAGTGGCACTAGAAATAAAAACCCCAGTCGGGATATAGGCCCTATACAAGAACCCAGTAAATGGGTTCTTTTTTTGTTAACAAGGAGCGCTGTTAAAATTCTGTTTACATTTAGCGCTTAGAGTTGTTGTGATGCCGCGAGCCCCTAGCAGTGTCCCAACAAGAGTTCTCGTTTACATTCTCAGCATCGCCCTGGTTGCTATAGCACTGGGTGCTTGGCTATACCTGACCATCCCCAAAGAGCAGGCTTACTCCTGGTTTGACGTAGTTTTTTGGATCGGGTTGGTCGCTTGGTCAACCCGCATTTCAGTGTCGCTGCCCTTCAACGCTACGATGTCGCATCTTTATGTGATCATATTGGGAGCCATCATTCTCTTCCCGCCCTGGCTAGCGATGGTTATCGTAGCGTTGGGTTATTTCAGCCCTAGGCTGGGCAAGGAGGCCTGGTACAAAGATGTCTTCAACCGGGCCCAAAACACCCTGGTCACCGGCCTCGCGGCGCTGATATGGCACTACCTCACCAATGTGGCCCCGGTCAGCATGGGGCGCTTTGACATAAGTGTGGGCGTGGCGATTATCGCATCGTCTCTGGCCTTGTTCCTTACGAACATCACCCTGGTTTCCTACGTCATTCACCTCGTCTCCGGGGCTCCTTTCCGCAAGATCTGGGTGGATAACTTCCGCTGGCTCTCGACGAGCTACTTGATCCTGGCGCCCATCGGGCTCTTCATGGCCCGCGCTTACCAGACCCCGCTGGTGGGGGGCTGGGGCGGGTTCAGCGTGCTCTTCATCCTGATGCTGCTGTACTACTCCCGCTTCTACTGGGATGAGCGGGTCAAGCTGCAGGAGGCCTTAGATAGCACCATCGAGGTTTTGGTCAGGGCCCTGGATGCCAAAGACCCCCATACCCGCCTCCACTCCGAGCGGGTGTCGGCCATCTCTAGGGATCTGGCCAAGGCCGCCGGGCTCGACGAAAGCGATCAGCGCAAGATCGAGTACGGGGCCCGCATCCACGATATCGGCAAGGTTAGCCTGCCCGATTCGATCCTGCTCAAGCCGGGGCGGCTCACCGAGGAGGAGTTCGACCAGATCAAGCAGCACCCCACCGAGGGGATCAAGCTGCTCCAGCCCGCCCAGCGGTACATGCGCGAGATACTCCCCATCATCCGCCATCACCACGAGCGCTGGGATGGGCGAGGCTACCCCGACGGCCTGGCCGGGCAGGAGGCCCCCCTGTGGGCGCGGATCGTAGCCTTGGGCGATGCCTACGAGGCCATGACTGCCGGGCGGCCTTACGTGAAGGCCAAGACCCCCGAGGAGGCCCTGCGCGAGATCGTGGACCTGGCGGGTAGCCAGTTTGACCCCAGGCTGG
>PSML01000154.1:0-2645 GCA_040290145.1 Meiothermus sp.
TCCCGCCTCCCGCCCGGATCTCAGCGGCCAGGCCCGCGGTGAGGCCCTCGCTCTCGGCGTGGACCGCCACCGGCAGGCCCAGCCGGGCGGCGGCCTGCATGCCGCGGTAGAGGGTGTGGTCGTCGGCGTGGGGGAATTCGGGCAGGCCCGAGTTGGACATGAAGGCCTTGAAGCCGATCGCGCCGCGCTCGGCCAGCTCGGGGAGGCGCTCGAGGTTATGGGGCGTGAGCCCGCCCCACAGGGCGAAGTCGGTGAGGGACTTGGCGCGCAGGGCCTCGAGCTTGGCGTCGAAGCTGGGGGCGTCGAGCACGCAGGGGATGGAGTTGAGCGGCATGTCGAAGAACAGCGTTCCGCCGCCCGCCGCTAAGGCCGCGCTGCCGGTGGCGATGCCCTCCCAGTCCTCGTGGCCGGGCTCGTTGAAGTGCACGTGCACGTCGATGAGGCCAGGAAAGACGTGCAGGCCGCGCGCGTCGATCTCCTCGCGGCCCGCCCCCAGCTCCGGGCCGATCTGGACAATTTTTCCGTCCTCCACCGCCAGGTCGGCCGCCACGGTCCCCTGCTCCAGGACCAGCGTCCCGCCGCGCACCACCAGGTCAAACACCGCCTTCCTCCAACCGCTCCAGGAAGCCCATCCCCACCTTGAGGGCCGCCTCGACATCCTCGGGGAGCACGGCCTCCTGGGGGTTATGGCTGTGGCCACCGGGGCTGCGCAGGAAGAGCATCGCAGGTCGCATCCGCCGGGCCAGGATCATGGCGTCGTGGCCGGCCCCGCTGGGCAGCTTGTAGGGAGAGTAGCCCAGGTCGCGCATGGCCTGGGCGAGGAGAGACTGCAACGGCCCGTCCATCGGCACCGCGGGCTGCTCCAGTTTGGGGGCCAACGCCACCCCAAGCCCCCGCTCCTGGGCGATCCGCCGGGCCACGTGAGCGAGGCGCTGGAGGGCCTCCAGCCGCACCTCGTCGCGGGCGTGCCGCACGTCCAGGCTGAGCCGCACTCGGCCGGGGATCACGTTCCCCGCCCCTGGCTCCACCACCATCTGCCCCACCGTAGCGACCAGTCCGGGGGTCTGCCGGGCCAGGTCCTCCACCTCACCCACCAACCGGGCGGCCCCGGCCAGGGCATCGCGGCGCAGGTGCATGGGGGTGGTCCCGGCGTGGGCGGCCTGGCCGGTGAACTCCAGCTCGAGCCGACTCTGCCCCACAATCGCCTCCACGATCCCCAGCGGCAGCCCCTCGGCCTCGAGCTGCGGGCCCTGTTCGATGTGGAACTCCAGGTATCCCAGGTATTCTCCGTCTGCAGGGGCAATCTCCGCGGGGTTGAGGCCAAAGTTGCGGATGGCCTGGGCCACGCTGACCCCCGCCGCATCGGTCAGCTCGAGCAACCCAGGATCGAAGCTCCCGGCAAAGGCGCGGCTACCCAAAAAGGGGACCCCAAAGCGCACCCCTTCCTCTTCGGAGAAGCCCACCACCTCGAGGGCGAACCCCAGCCGCCGGCCCGCCAGCCATTCCACCAGCGCGACCCCCAGCAAGACCCCCAGCACCCCATCGTAGCGCCCAGCATCGGGCACGCTGTCGAGGTGTGAACCGATGAGCAACCGGGGGGCTTTTGGGGTGGAGGCCGGGTAGGTCCCGATAAGGTTCCCCACCGCGTCCAGCCGCACCCGCATCCCGGCCTCTTCCATCCAGCCCCCCACCCAGCGGTGGACTTGGTGCATGGGGCGGGAGAGAAAGGTGCGCTTGATCTGCCCCGGCACCTCGGTACAGAGGGCGAGCCGGTCGCAGCGCTCGAGGACGGTCTGGGCCAAGCGGCCAGGCATGGCGGATCAAGACCCCCGGTAGGTGCTATAGCTCCAGGGTGAGCACAGCAGGGGGACGTGGTACCGGCCTTCGGCCATACCAAAGCGAACCGGGACGGTGTCCAGAAAGGGGGGCTGGGGGGTGACCACCCCCCGCTTGGCGAAGTACTCCCCCACCCAAAACACCAGTTCGTAGACCCCCGCCTCGAGGTCCTCCCCCAACAGCGCCCGCCCGTCGGCGTCGGTGAGCCCGCTGGCCGCCAGATAGGGTTCAGCGGAGGAGCCAGAGGTCGGCAGCCTGTAGAGGGCGTAGGTCATCCCAGCCGCGGGAGAGCCGTGATAGGTGTCGAGGACGTGGGTGGAAAGACGGGGCATGGTTCACCTCGGAAGGACCCCTGTGCGCAAATGGGTGGCCTCGAGCTGGCCCATGGGGGCGTGCTCCAGCGCCCACTGGGCAGCGGCCTCTACATCGTACTCGACCCGGCGGAAGCTCACCGTCCAAGCCGCCCCGCGCTTTTCCAAAAGCACCCAGCGGGCCAGGGGGAGGCCGTCGAACTGGCGCGAGACCGGCCCGGCGTTGACGAAGGTGATCCCCTCCAGTACCTGCAGCATCTCGCGGTGGGTATGCCCCACCACCACCACCCGCGCCTTCGGAAAAGCCCGGGCCTGCTCCAGCATCTCCTGGGGTGAAGCGCTATGGCTCTGACCGCCCGTAAAACGCAAAAACAGCGCCTCCGAGGGGTCCCGCAGCGAGCCGTGGGCCACCGCCACCTCGCCTTCGGCCACCTCGGCGGTGATGGGCAGGTCCATCAAACGCTGGGGGGCGTCGGGCTCGAGCTGCCCCTTCAGCCA
>PSML01000031.1:0-19952 GCA_040290145.1 Meiothermus sp.
TGGTGGGCGATGTAGGATTTGAACCTACGACCCCACGCGTGTGAAGCGTGTGCTCTCCCGCTGAGCTAATCGCCCAGGCTTGCGGTTCGCCACGGCGAACGCACCCAAAAGGTTAGCACCCCGGTTGCAGGGTGTCAAGAATTGCAGGGCCAGAGATACGCCCCCACCGTGGGGCAGAGGCGCAGCTTTTCTGGGGGTCGCTGTCCCCTTGCGGTTTGATTCAGCCCTCCAGGCTCACCCGGGGCATCCGGCTTTTGAGCCAGGCCGGGAGCCACCAGTTCCACTGCCCCGCCAGGACGAGCACCGCCGGGACCAGCACCAAGCGCACCAGGCTGGCGTCCAAGATAACCGCCACCGCCAGCCCGATGCCGATCGTCTTGTTGGCCACCACATTTCCCTGTACGAAGGCCAGGAAGACGATGACCATGATCAGCGCGGCGCTGGTGATGACCGAGGCGGTGCGCTCCAAGGCGGCCCTCACCGCCGAGCGGGTCTCGAGCCCGGCCAAATGCCCTTCCTGTACCCTCGAGAGCAGGAAGATCTCGTAGTCCATGCTGAGGCCGAAGATCACCGCGAAGAGGATCAGGGGTAGGCTCGAGTCGATCACGCCTACGTCCTGCGGCACGCCCAGGAAGCTGGCCAGAAACCCCTTCTGGAAGATCAGGGTGATGACCCCGTAGGCGGCCCCCACCGTGAGGCTATTCATCACGATGGACTTCAAGGGGATCACCAGTGAGCGGAACATCACCCCCAGCAATACGAAAGTGGCCACATAGACCAGCCCAACGGCGAGGGGCATGGCCCGCACCAGGGCGTCGGTGAACTCCTGTGAGCCCATCGGGGCTCCGCCCAAGAGCACTTTCTGGAAGCCTGCTTTTTGCGCTTCCTGGCGCAGGCTTTGCTCCCAGCCGCGAATCTGCTCGGGCCGGACGTGCTCCTTGGGGATCACGGTGAGCCGGAGATAACGCCGGTCTTGGCTGATCGAGCGGCGGGTGAGGCTGGCCAGGTCGCCCAGACCTCCACCGCCCAGGTCGCTTCGGGCGGCGAGAAACGGGGAAATCACTAAGCGCACGTCCGGGCGGAGGTTGAGCGCGGTGTCCAGCTCTCTCCACCTGCGGCGGGCTTCCGGGTTGAAGCCATTTTCCCCTAGGTCGAGGATGATTTCGAAAGCATCGAGGCTCCCCCCCAGCTCGAGCGGGCGAATGAGCTCGAGGCCCTTGCGGCTTTCCACCAGGGGCGAAAGCCCAAAGGCCCCGGTGTAACCCAGCCGCATCGAGGTCGCAGGCCAGGCCATCGCCAGCAAAAGCGCCACCCCCAGAGCGGTGAAGGCCCAGGGGTGCTGCATCACCCGCTCCCCCCAGCGCCCCCAGAAAGCGCTGCCCTTCCCCGAGGAGGTGAGCCGAAACTGGAGCCGCTTGGGGGAGTTCACCCGCTCGCCCAAAAGGGCCAGCAGGCTGGGAACCAAGGTGATCGAGGTGAGCACCGTGACCGCTACGGCCAGCACCCCCCCCAGGCCCATCGAGCGGGCAAAAGCCAGGTCGGGCACCAGCAGGGCACTCATGGCGATGCCCACGGTGAGCCCGCTAAAGGCCACGCTGCGCCCGGCGGTGCGGGTGGTGATGGCGGCGGCCTCCCGCGGGGGAAGCCCCCGGGCTAGCTCCTCGCGGAAGCGGTTGACCATCAAAAGCGCATAGTCGATCCCCGCACCCAAGCACAGCAGCGTCACCACGCTTCGCGCCAGGCTGGCCACCGGGATCAGATGGGTGAGACCCCACACCAGCGCCAGGGTTAAGGTGATCGAGAGCACCCCCACCGCCAAGGGGATTCCCGCCGCCACCAGCGCCCCAAAAGCCAGGATCAGCACCAGTCCGGTCAGCGGCAAAGCGGTAACCTCGGAGTGCCGGGCATCGGCCTCGAGCTGCTGCAGGAAGTCCTGGGTGACCGCGGTGCTTCCGGTCACGTAGAGCTGGCCCTGGGGAAGGCGCACGGCGCTGATCTCCCGCCGGATGGCGCCGACCACTACCTGGGCCCGGGCCAGCTGGGTCTCCAGGATCGTCGCGGTGATGTACTGGCCGTTCACCCTTCCCGAAAGCCGCAAGGGGCCTTCCGCGTCGAAGCGGGTCAGGGTGCGCACCCCGTCCACTTTTTTCAGGCGTTCGGCGAGGGCATCGTAGGCCTGGAGAAAGCGCGCATCGGTGGGGGGGAGGGCGGATTCGCTCACCAAAACAATGCGGTCTACGCTCTCGAGGCCGAAGGAGTGGTTCAAGATCTGGACCACCCGCTGCGACTCGCTCCCCCGCACGGCCGAGTTGTTGGCGCCTAGGCGGCCTGGAGCCAGCGCGGCTAGGGGGAGGGAGCCCAGCGCCAGGGCAAGCCAGATGAGCAAAACCCAGTGCGATCGGGTGGCGTTGAGGTGAGCGAGGAGTTTGAACATGGCCAGGCCCAGTGTGCACCGCAGTGGCCCGGCCTGCAAGTGGGCTCAGCGACGCTTCAGGTGTAGCCCAGTATGGCTTTGCGCCGCCTCCCCCACTCCAAGGCGCTGGCGATTCCCTCGTCGATGCTGCGTTCAGCCTTCCAGCCCAATAGCTCCCAGGCCCGCTCGGCATTGGCATAGGCCCCAGCCACGTCGCCCGGGCGCGGCGGGGCTTCGCGCTTGGGAATCTCCCGCCCGTACACCCGCTCGAAGGCCGCCACCAGCTCCTTCACGGTCACGCCGTTCCCCGTGCCGAGGTTGATGACCACGTAGGTCTGCCCGGTTCTCTCCATCACCCGGTCGAACTGCTCCACCGCCTTCACATGGGCCAGGGCCAGATCCCAGACGTGGATGTAATCGCGGATACCCGAGCCGTCGCGGGTGGGCCAGTCGGTCCCGGTGATCTGGAACTCGGGGAGCTTGCCCAGGGCCACGTCCACCATCTTGCCCAGCACGTGGCTGGGCTCGCGGACGTGGATGCCGCTGCGATAGAGGGGGTCTGAGCCGATGGGGTTGAAGTAGCGCAGGGCGATGGCGCGCAGGGAGGTGGCCCGGGTGAGGTCTTCCAGCACCATCTCCATCATGTACTTGGTGCGGGCGTAGGGCGAGGAGGGTCTGAGCGGGGAGTCCTCGGTCACCTTGAAGCCGGGAACCGCGTCGTAGATGCTGGCCGAGGAGCTAAAGACCACCCTGGGGTAACCCAGCTCCTCCAGGTTCTTGAACAGCTCCAGGCTCTTGCAGACGTTCTCGCGGTAGTAGAGGTAGGGCCTCTCCACCGACTCCGGCACCACGATGAGGGCGGCGCAGTGGATGGTGGAGTGGATGTCGGGGTGCTCCTGGAAGATCCGCTCGAGCAAGCCCCGGTCGGCGATATCCCCCGGGTAGAAGATGTGCCCTTTGGTAAAGGCCCGAGGCCCCGTCACCAACGAGTCCAGGATCACGGCGGTGTGCCCGGTGTCCTTGAGCGCGTTGGCTATGGTGCTGCCGATGTAACCGGCTCCCCCGGTCAGCAAAACTTTCATGCCCATATCTTACACTCCCCACTCCTTCTTTCGCTTGCGAAATTTTTTGTTCTCTTTCGATTCTTGCTCCAGCCGGCCGCAGCAGGAAGGTCTTGGGGGTCGGTCGGCCCGCTGACCCACAAACCCCACGCCCCGCGCCTGTATACTCGGGTGAATATGCTCGAGACCCCCACCCGCACCCCAAAAACCCGGGACAAGATCGCCTTCGAGGGCCTGACCTTTGACGATGTGCTGCTGCTGCCGGCCTACTCCGAGGTGTTGCCCAAGGACGTCTCCACCCGGGCCCAGCTGACCAAGCGGCTGTGGCTTAACGTGCCGATCATCGCCGCGGCGATGGACACCGTGAGCGAGGAAAGGATGGCCGTGGCGATGGCCCGCGAGGGCGGCCTGGCGGTGATCCACAAGAACATGGCCGCCGAGGAGCAGGCCGAGATGGTGCGCAAGGTCAAGCGCTCGGAGGCCGGAATGATCCAGGACCCGGTGACCTTGCCGCCTACCGCCACGCTCGAGGACGCCGAACGCCTGATGCGCGAGTACAAGATTGGCGGCTTGCCGGTGATCGATGTGTACGGAAAGTTGATGGGCCTGGTCACCAACCGGGACATCCGCTTCGAGCACAACCTAAAGCGCCCGGTCTCGGAGGTCATGACCCCGCTCGAGCGCCTCATCACCGCCCCGCCGGGGACCACCCTGGAGGAGGCCGAGAACATCCTGCGCCAGCACAAGGTCGAGAAGCTTCCCCTGGTGGACGAGGGGGGCAAGCTCAAAGGCCTTTTGACCCTCAAGGACCTGGTGAAGCGGCAGCAGTACCCGAGCGCGGCCAAGGACGCCCGGGGCCGATTGCTGGTGGGGGCGGCGGTGGGGGTCTCCAAGGACCTCTTTGAGCGGGCTGCGGCCTTGGTGGGCTCGGGGGTGGACGTGCTGGTGCTGGACAGCGCCCACGGGCACTCGAGGGGGATCCTGGAGGCGCTCGAGGCCCTCAAGAACACCTACGGCGACAGCGTGCAGGTGATCGCCGGGAACGTCGCCACCGCCGAAGGGGCCCAAGCCCTGGCCGAACGCGGAGCCGACGCGGTGAAGGTGGGGATCGGGCCGGGCTCGATCTGCACCACCCGGGTGGTGACCGGGGTGGGCGTTCCCCAGATCAGCGCGATCCTGGAGGCGGTGCGGGGCTTGGAGGGCAGCGGGGTTCCGGTGATCGCCGATGGGGGGATCAAATACTCCGGGGACGTGGCCAAGGCCCTGGCCGCCGGAGCCCACACCGTCATGCTGGGCTCGATGCTGGCCGGGACCGAGGAGGCCCCCGGCGAGGAAGTCCTCAAGGATGGGCGGCGCTACAAGCTCTACCGGGGCATGGGGAGCTTGGGGGCGATGCGGCAGGGCTCGGCGGACCGCTACTTCCAAGACTCCGGGCGCGGCGAGAAGACCGAGGCCAAGAAGCTCGTGCCGGAGGGTATCGAGGGCATGGTGCCCTACAAGGGGCCGGTGGGCGACGTGATCTACCAGATCGTAGGCGGGCTACGCTCGGCGATGGGGTACTGCGGGGCAGCGGATCTGGAAACCTTCCGCAGCGAGACCCGCTTTACCCGCATCACCAACGCCGGGTTGATCGAGAGCCACCCCCACGACATCACCATCACCAAGGAGGCGCCGAACTACAGCCGGTAACAGGCCCGAATTTGGGGATGACGTGACCACAGCCGGTGCTGCCGGGGTGGGCTTGCCGGGTACGCCACAGGGTATCTTCCGCAGTGGTTCCGTCCGGCGGCTGGATGGAGGCCAGCCCAGGAAGCCTGCGGGGCGGCCCCGGGACCGTGGGGTACTCAAGCAAGGAGGGGGTTTCTATGGCCCCTCCGATCCGGCCTAGCCTGAACCCCTCCAGAAGCACACTTGTGGTGCTCGTTGGCCACCTCCTCCCCGTGTCCATCGGAAGGGGATCGGGGGCTCCAGGATGGCCCACTCCCGATCGGACAGACCGCTGGGACGAGATCTGCGTGTGGTGATTGGCAAGTATAGCGGACTTTTACAACCGTCTCTTACGGGGGCTTGGTCGTTGTGAGGCCCCCATCGCTTGCGGGCCATGATCCACAGGCCTCGAGGGGATGGGGTTTTTGCCAGGAAGACTAGGCGTCTACAGCGATCTGGCTACCTGCAAATGCTGCCCTCTCCTCCACCTTGAGCAGCCGGCCATCCTTGAGGTGCAGGATGCGCTCGGCCCTTCGGGCCAGCTCGAGGTCATGCGTTACCAGGATCACCGTGCGGCCCTCCTGGGCCTGGAGGGTGAGCAGCTCGACCACCTTCGCACCCGAGGCCGAGTCTAAGTTCCCGGTGGGCTCGTCGGCGAAGAGGATCGGCGGGTTAAGGGCCAGCGAGCGGGCGATGGCCACCCGTTGCTGCTCTCCGCCCGAGAGCTTGTTGGGCAGGTGGTGGGCCCGTCCTCTCATCCCCACGCTCTCCAGGAGCGCCGCGGCCCGGGCCTGGCGCTCGCGCTGACCCATCCCGGCCAGCATCATCGGGAAGGCCACGTTCTCCAGCGCGGTCAGGGTCGGGACCAGGTTCCACTGCTGGAACACGAAGCCCATCTGCTTGAGCCGCACCTCCGAACGGGCATCCTCGGGTAGCCTCGAGAGCACCGTCCCATCCAGGCGCACCTCGCCCTCGGTGGGCACGTCGAAGCCCGCCAGCAGGTTCAAAAGTGTGGTCTTTCCCGAGCCCGAAGGCCCCACGATGGCGGTGAGGCCAGCGGGGAAGCGAAAGCTGAAATGGTCCACCGCCACCACGTCGATCTCGCCCTGGTGATAGCGCTTGTGCAATTGGATGGCCTCGAGCATCGCCTGACTCCCTTCCTCTGGATCATACCCGCGGGCTTGTGCGGGTAGGGGCCGTTCAGATCCGCCCCAGCGCCTCCACCACAGGAATCCGGCTGGCGGTGCGGGCCGGGAGGAACCCGGCGAGCAAGCCCAACACCACCGCCACCAGCATGGCGAAGAGCGAAAGCCTAAAGGTCACCGCGGAGAGGGCCAGGCCCACCTCGCGCACCGTGTACCAGTTGACCGCCGCTGAGGCCAGCCCACCCAGCCCCAGCCCCAGCAGCCCCCCCACCAGGCCCAGCAGCAGGGCTTCCAAGAGCACCAGGCCAAAGATAAACCCGCGCTTGGCCCCCAAAGCCCGCATCAGGCCGAACTCGCGGATGCGCTCGTAGACCGACATCATCACCGTGTTGGCCACCAACAGCCCGCCCACCACCAAAGCCACCAGGCTGATGCCGAAGCGCACCAGGTCAGAGATCCGCACCGCCCGCTCGGCGAAGCGCAGCACGTCGCCAGCAGTCTGCGCGCTCACCCCGGGGATGCGCGCTTGGATGGCCCTGGCCACGTCCTCGGCTTTGCCGCCCTCGCGGATGGAGACCGCGATCGAGGTGTAGTTCTGGGTATCGAGCCCGGCGTGGATGGCGCTCGCCGGGACGTAGATCACGCTGTCGGTGAACCCTCCGGCGGGCTTTAGGATGCCCTCCACCACGAGCGAGATGCGGGGGGAGAGCCGCAGGGTCTTGCCCAGGGTGAGGTTGCTGCGCTCGGCCACCCGGCTGCCCACCACCGCCCCTTTGGGGCTAGGGGTGAGCGCCCCTTGGCTCACCGCCAGGTTGGGGTAGAGGATTTTGGGGCTGGTCCCGTCGGGAAGCCCCTGGAAGATAAAGGTACTCTGGGGGTCGAAGCCCCCCCGGGTGAGCACCACGTAAGGGGTCACCCGGGTGATGCCCAACTCACCCGCCAGGCCCTCGAGCTGCCGCACCGTCTCGGGGCCTAGCTCGGGGTAGCCCGGGCTGATGGCTTGGGCTCCCTCGGGGAGCACCAGGATGGCCGGGCCGACGCTGGAGAGCTCGGCACCCAAAGCCCGGCGCAGGCCCTCCCCGAAGGACAAGAACAGGACCATCGAGGCCGTCGAGACCACGATGCCCAGCAGGGTCAGGATGCTGCGGACGGGCCGGGCCCGCAGGTTTCGGTAGACCAGGGCGAGCACTTCCACCCCTCAAGGATACTCGGCGAGACCCGCCAAAAGTTGGGTTGTGCTAAGAATAGACGCAAAACGCAAGACGCAAAACGCAAAACGCAAGACGCAAAACGCAAGACGCAAAACGCGAGATGGTCCTCTCGAGCGTCACGGGCTCGAGCGCCCGGCCAGAAAGCTCTCCACTTCGGCCAAGGTGGGCAGGGAAGGCTGAGCCCCCTCCCGCGTCGTCGCCAAGGCCCCGGCGGCGCTGGCCCAGCCCAGGGCGGGCGCTAGCGCCTCCCCTCGGGCCAATCGGCTGGCCAGCATCCCCACAAAAGCATCCCCCGCAGCCGTCGTATCCACCGGATCGACCTCAAAAGCCGGGAGGTAGCCCGGTTCGCCGGAAAACCCCTCCGCCCAAACACAGCCCGCTGCCCCCAGGGTGATGACCACGCTCGAGACCTGCTCGCACAGGCTTTGCGCCGTCTGTAGGGCCTCCTGGACCCCCTGAGGCGCCCTTTGCCCCCCCACGATCCCCGCCTCGAACTCGTTGACGACCAGCAGGTCTACGTCCTGGAGTTCCTGGGGCGTAAGGGCTCGGGCCGGGGCCGCGTTCAGGATCACCGTCGCTCCGGCCTCTTGGCCCCGGCGGGCGGCTGCGATGACCGTGGGTAGGGGAACCTCGAGCTGCAAGAGCACGACCTTCGCGCCCCGGAAGGCCTCGGCCTGCAAATCTTCAGGGAGGAGCCGGTAATTGCTCCCCGGCGCGACGATGATGCTGTTTTGGCCCTGGGCGTTGACCGCGATAAACGCGACCCCGCTGGGGCCTTCCACCCGTTTGATCCAACCCGTCTCGATTCCGTCCTGGATGAGCCCTTGCAGGAGTTGCCCGCCGAAGCCATCGTTCCCCAGACACCCCACCATCCCCACCCGCCCGCCCGAGCGGGCCGCCGCCACCGCCTGGTTGGCCCCTTTTCCGCCGGGAAAGGTCTGGTAGTCCGAGCCCAGCAGGGTCTCGCCGGGGAGGGGGTGGCGCTTTACATGCACCACCAGATCCATGTTGATGCTGCCCACCACGACGATCTCTGGCACGGCATCAACTTACCATATGGGCTTGCGACCCCGCCCAAGCTCCCTGTATATTCGTAACTAGATGCCATTCCCCGCTCGAGCTACCCGCTAGTGGCACCCTCCCTACGGGAAGGGGCTAGCCGGGTTTGCGAGGGCGGGGAGTCTTTTTTTATGCTGGTTGGGCTTGAAAGGGATCTGCCATGTACATGTCGACCGCCGAAATCCGTGAGAAATACCTCCGCTTCTTCGAATCCAAGGGCCACCTCCGGCTTCCGTCCTTTAGCGTCATTCCCCAGGATGACCCCTCGCTTTTGTTCATCAACGCCGGCATGACCCCGTTGAAGCCCTACTTCCTGGGCAAGACCCCGATCTTCCACACCCCACAAGGGGAGAGGATCTACTACCGCGTGACCACCTGCCAGAAGTGCGTCCGCACCGGGGATATCGAGAACGTGGGCCGCACCAACCGGCATCAGGCGGTCTTTGAGATGCTGGGGAACTTTAGCTTCGGGGATTACTTCAAGCGAGAGGCCATCCTCTGGGCCTGGGAGTTCCTCACCGAGGAAAGGTGGCTGGGCCTCGAGCCGGACCGCATCTACGTGACCATCTACGAAGACGACGACGAGGCCTTCGAGTACTGGACGAAGGACGTCGGGCTGCCCCCGGCGCGTCTACACCGTTTCGGTGCCGACGAGAACTTCTGGCCTGCCGACGCCCCCAGCAAAGGCCCCAACGGCCCGTGTGGGCCCTGCTCGGAGATCTACTACGACCGGGGGCCAGAGTTCGGCTCGGACACCTGGGCCGACTACTACCAGACCCGTGAGTCGAGCCGTTTCGTGGAGATCTGGAACCTGGTGTTTCCCCAGTACGACCGCAAGGACGGCGGGGTGCTCGAGCCTTTACCCAAGCCCAACATCGACACTGGGATGGGCCTGGCCCGGGTGGCGATGGTCTTGCAGGGGGTGACCGATTTCTACGAGACCGACGAGTTCAAGCCGCTCATCCGCAAGGTCGTCGAGCTGAGCGGGGTGAGCTACGAGGGGCCTTCCTCGCTGGCGCACCGGGTCATCAGCGAGCACGCTCGGGCGGTAAGCTTCATCCTCTCCGACGGGGCCACCTTTTCCAACACCGGGCGTGGCTACGTGGTGCGCCGCTTGCTGCGCCGGGCGGTGCGCTACGGCTACTTGCTGGGTCTGCGCGAGCCCTTCATGCACCAGATGGCGGCCCTCGTGGCCGAGGTGTTGGGCGGGGTCTACCCCGAGCTTAGGGAGAACCTCGAGAGCGTGCAGAAGCAGATCCGGCTGGAGGAGGAACGCTTCTTCGAAACCTTGGAGCAGGGTATCAGGCGTCTGGACGGGCTCCTATCGGGTCTTGAGCCGGGCCGTGTGCTTTCCGGGGAGGAAGCTTTCCGGCTTTACGACACCTACGGCTTCCCGCTGGATCTGACCCTGGAGATCGCCGACGAGCGCGGGATCAAAGTGGACACCGAGGGCTTCGAACGGGCCCTCGAGCAGGCCCAAGAGATCGCCCGGCAGCGTGCGGCCTTCGACAAGGACGTGTTCAAACGGCAAAACGAGGCCCTGCTGGCCCTCGCCAAGGACTCCGGCGGCACCGCCTTCGTGGGCTACGAGCGCACCGAGGAGACCGCCCAGGTCAAGCTCCTGCTGGCCGGTGGGCAGTCCCTCGACGAAGCTCCCGCCGGGACCGAGGTACAGGTGGTGCTCGATCGGACTCCTTTCTACGCCGAGGGCGGTGGGCAGATCGGGGACTTCGGGGTGCTGGAGTGGGCGGGGGGCTGGGCCAAGGTCACCACCACCCAGAAAAACCCTGACGGCATCTACCTCCACCTGGCCAGGGTAGAGGAGGGAACCCTCAAAGCGGGCACCGCCGTGCGGGCTTTGGTAGACCCCCACCGCCGCGACACCGAGAAGAACCACACCGCTACCCACCTTCTGCACGCCGCCTTGCGGGCGATCCTGGGAACCCACGTGCGTCAGGCCGGAAGCTACGTAGGTCCGGATCGGCTGCGCTTCGACTTCACCCATCCC
Source organism: Meiothermus sp. (assembly GCA_040290145.1). GTDB lineage: Bacteria > Deinococcota > Deinococci > Deinococcales > Thermaceae > Allomeiothermus. The sequence goes on from PSML01000031.1 coordinate 10,605, forward strand.
GAGCCGGTAAACCCCAAGGATCTGGCCCGGATTGAGCTGTTGGTGAACCGGTGGATCCAGGCGGATTTCCCGGTGAGCTACGCCTACAAGCCGCTCGAGGAGGCCAAAAGGGAGGGGGCCATGGCTCTTTTTGGCGAGAAGTACGCCGACGTGGTGCGGGTGGTGGCGGTGGAAGGCACGATAGACAACGTCTTCTCCAAGGAACTCTGCGGCGGCTGCCACGTGCGCCGTACCGGCGAGATCGGGGCCTTCGTGATTCGCTCCGAGGAGGCGGTCTCGGCGGGGGTGCGCCGGATCGAGGCCCTCACCGGTACCGGGGCAGTGCAGTATATGCGGGAGGCTCTGGGAGTGCTCCAGGTCCTCTCCCGCGACCTGGGGGTGAGTCCCGAAGGGCTGCCGGAGCGTCTAGGCAAGCTCCAGGACGACCTCAAAGCCCGCGAGAAGGAGATCGAGCGGCTCAAGCGGGAGCTGGCCCGCGCCCAGTTCGGCGGGGGGATCGGGACAAAGCTCAAGGAGGCCGGGGGCTACAAGTACCTGGCGGTGCGGCTCGAGGGGGTCGAGGCCGGGGCTTTGCGCTCGCTGGCCGATGAACTGCTGGACCAGCACAAAGCCGATTTGGTGGCGGTGGGCTCGGAGGGGAACTTGGTCCTCAAGCTCTCCAAAGAGGCCCAGGCCAGAGGTCTGGATGCTGGGGCGGTGATGAAAAAGCTCTCTGGGCTAGCCGGTGGACGCGGAGGTGGGAAAGGGGGCCTGGCCCAGGGGGGGGGCTTTGACCTCGAGCGGGCTTTGGCTGGGTTGGAAACGGTGCTCTCAGGGGAAAGCTAGCGGACCCCCAGCCCCAAGGCCCGCTCCACCACCCGACCTAGGTAGGAGAAAAGGCCCGAGCAGAATAGGTAGAGAAGGGCCACGAAGGCGTAGACCTCTCTCTCTAGATGGAGGTACTTGGGGTTGGCCAGGATGGCCTGGGCCATGCCCAGCAGGTCCAGCATGCCGATCACGGCCACCAAGGAGGTGTCCTTGAAGAGGGAGATGAACTGGCCCACAATGGCCGGGATGACCGACCTAAGGGCCTGGGGAAGGACCACGTAGAGGGTGGTTTGGGTGGGGGAGAGGCCCAGGGAAAGGGCGGCCTCCACCTGCCCCCTAGGGATCGCCTGCAGCCCCCCCCGTACGTTCTCCGCCAGGTAGGCGGTGGTGAAGAGCACGAAGCCGGCTAGGGCGCGGGCGAACTGGGAGGGGCGGAATCCCTCGGGCAGGAAGAGGGGCAGGGTTACGAAGGCCAGGAAGAGGACGCTGATGAGGGGCACTCCCCGGACGGTCTCGATGTAGACGAGGGCCAGCACCCTAAGGAGGGGGATCCGGCTCTGGCGGGCGAGGGCCAGGAGCAGACCCAGAGGGAAGGCCAACACCATGGCCGCTAAGGAGAGGACCAGGGAGAGGAGTAGGCCACTCAGGACGTTCACCGGCACGGGCAGGAGAACGAGCAGGGCGGCCAGGCTCAAGGCCAGGAGAAGGGGTCCGGAAAGGGGGCGGATGGGGCCCAAGGCGATGGCCCCCAGCCGGCCCAAGACCAGGAGGAACAGACCCGCCCCCAGAAGCAGGAGGAGCCAAGCCCGCCAGGTCTCCCCTACCGGCAGGCGGCCCAGAAGGAAATAGCGGAGGTTCTCATAGACCACACGCCAATCCGCCCCCAAGGCCCAAAGGGCCAAGGTGCTCACCAGGACAAGGGCCAGTCCAAGGAGAAGAAGGGTAAGGAGGGCCTGGCCTGGGGTTCGGAAGAGGCCTAGACCCCCCATCGCAGGATCACCCTCCTGTTGTAGGCGTTGACCAAGGCGCTGATGCCCAAGCTGATCGAGAGGTAGACCGCCATCACGATGAGGACCCCCTCCAGGGCCCGGCCCGATTGGTTGGCGATGGTGTTGTAGACAGAAAAGAGGTCGGGGTAGGCCACGGCTACGGCCAGGGAGCTGTTCTTGGTGAGGTTAAGGTACTGATTGATCAGGGGGGGCAGGGCGATCCGCACAGCCTGCGGCAGGATGACCACCCGCAACACCGTCCTCTCGTCCAGACCTAGCGCACGGGCAGCCTCCCACTGCCCCCGTGGTATGGAGAGGAGGGCCCCGCGCACCACCTCGGCGATGAAAGCCGCGGTGTACACGGTGAGGCCAAAGAGGAGGGCGGTGAACTCCGGGCTCACCTCGAGCCCCCCCCGGACACCGAAGGCCGTGCGCTCAGGAAGGAGAAAGTTGAAGGGGGGCCAGAGGAAGAGGAGGCCAGCCAGGAGGACCAAGGGGAGGAGAACCTTCGCCCAGAGGTAGCGCCGCAGGCCCCAGACCGCCAGAGCCGTCCCCAGAAGGAGGAGGAGAAACCCATAGGCCTTGGGCGTGGCCTCAATCCAGGGCAGGAAGAGCCCCCTCTGGGATAGCCAGATCCCCAAAAACCTCAAAGCCCCCTCGACCGGGGGCAGTTTGAGGAGGACGGCAAAGTACCAGACGAACAGCTGCAGCAGCAAGGGGGTGTTGCGGACGAGCTCCACATAGAGGAAACCCAGGCCCCTGGCCAAGGGGTTGCGGGAGAGCCGGGCCGCCCCTATGGCAAAGCCCAGAAGGGTAGCTAGGACAAGGCCCGCCACCGCCACCCTTAGGGTGTTGAGGAAGCCAGCCAGAAAGGCCTGCCAATAGGTGTCGGAGGGAGTGTAGGGGCGCAAGCCTTCCCCCGGGGCATAGGTCAGGCCCTCGGAGAGGCTGAAGCCGGCCTCCTGGGCAAGGAAGGCGAAGCTGAAAGGGATACCCTGGGCGGCCATCCGCTCCCGGGCAGTATGCAAAAAGAAGAGGAGAACCCCCACCACGGCCCCGAGGACCAGGGCCTGGAGGAGGATCTCTGCCGGGCGAGGCGCGAAGCGCATCAGCGGAAGGGCGGGCTGTACATCAGACCACCCTGGCGCTGCAGGGCGTTAAGGGTGCCGAACCGGGGGATGGCGAACGAACTCTTGGGCCCGAAGTAGCGGTCGTAGATCTCACCGTAGTTGCCCACGGCCCCTAGGATCCTCTGGGCGAAGTCCTGAGGCAGGCCTAGATCCTTGCCTAAGGTGCCCTCCAGACCTAGGAAGCGCCGGATCTCTGGGGAGTCGGACTTGAGGAACTGGCTCAGGTTTTTGCTGGTGATCCCATACTCCTCGGCCTGGATGGTGGCGTAGATGATCCAGGCCAGGGCGTCCCGCCAGCGGGAGTCGTTCTCCCGCACCATGCCCGCCAGGGGCTCTTTGGAGATGGTCTCCCGTAGAACCTCGAGGGCCTCGGGGTTCGAGGTGGTGCCCTTGTAGCCGATGAGTTGGGACTTGTCCGCGGTAAAGGCGTCGCAACGTCCCTCCAGGAAGGCATTCATAACCTTCTGCCCGTCCTCGAAGGTGAGAACCCGGGTGTTTGCCCAGCGCCGAGCGCGGATGTAATCGCTGATGTTCTTCTCGTTGGTGGTGCCCTGGGTGGTGCAGAAGGTGGCTCCCTCGAGCTCCCGCAGGGTCTTGGCCCGGCCCTTCTTGACCATCACGCCTTGGCCGTCGTAAAAGGTTACGGGAAGGAAATCCACCCCTGCGGCCCCATCCCGGCTGCTGGTGACGGTGGTGTTGCGAAAGGCCACGTCCACCTCGCCGTTCTGCACCGCCTGGAAGCGTACTCGAGCGTCCAGGGGAACGTACTCCACCTTGTTTGGGTCGTTGAAAAGGGCCGCGGCTACGGCCTTGCAGAAGTCTATATCAAACCCCGCGTACTTCCCCGTCTTCTCGTCCAGAAAGCCAAAGCCTGGAAGCTTGGCGTTAACCCCGCAGATGAGGCGGCCTCGCTCTTTCACCACGTCCAGGCGGGACCCCTGGGCCAAGGCCCCCAGGCCCAGCAAGAAGACCATAACGATCCAGACCAGCCTTAGTGCCATCTCGACCTCCTTACGCAACTCTCATTTAGACCGCCCCCATGTTATGAGCTTGGGGAGGGGCCGTCAAGGGCCCGAGGGTATGCCAAAATGGGCTCCATGGAGCCCTTGGTACGCATCCACAACCTCCACAAGCATTTTGGTTCTCTCCACGTCCTCAAGGGGATTCAACTCGAGGTGGCCCTTGGGGAGAAGCTGGTGGTCATCGGGCCCTCGGGGAGTGGAAAGAGCACCCTCATCCGCTGCGTCAATCGCCTCGAGGACTTCCAGGAGGGGGAGGTGGTGGTAGATGGCCTGAACGTGAGGGATGACCGGGCCCTCCCCCAGATCCGCCGAGAGGTGGGGATGGTCTTCCAGCAGTTCAACCTCTTCCCCCACATGACCGTTCTGGATAACATCACCCTGGGTCCCAGCCGGGCTCGGCGCTGGCCCAGGGAGAGGGCGGAGAAGAAGGCTTTGGAGCTTTTGGAAAGGGTTGGGATCCTGGATCAGGCCCAGAAGTACCCGGCCCAGCTATCGGGGGGACAGCAGCAGCGAGTGGCCATCGCCCGGGCGTTGGCCATGGAGCCTAAACTCATGCTCTTCGATGAGCCGACCAGCGCCCTCGATCCGGAGATGGTAGGGGAAGTCCTGGACGTGATGCGGGATCTGGCCCAAGGAGGGATGACCATGATCGTGGTCACCCACGAGATGGACTTCGCCCGCGAGGTGGCCGACCGGGTGATCTTTATGGATGGGGGGCAGATCGTGGAGGAGGGCCGAGCGGAGGAGATCTTCGCCCAGCCCAAGGAGGAAAGAACCCGGGCCTTCTTGCAGCGGGTCCTGCGCCACTAGGCGTTAGGCTATGGGGGTGAGGGTCGCAGCCTTGGATGTGGGAGAGGCCCGCATCGGCTTGGCGGTAGGGGAGGTGGGCCGGCCCTGGGCTTTTGGGCGGGGCTATCTGGTGCGGCAGACGCCACAAGCCGATCTGCTGGCGCTGCGGGGGTTCGCCGAGCGCGAACGGGTGGACAGGTTCATCGTGGGGCTGCCGCTGCGCACCGATGGGAGCCCCAGCGCTCAGGCTGAGCGGGTGCTCGAGCTAGTGGGGGCTTTGCGGGCTGCCGGGCTCGAGGTCGAGACCCTCGATGAGCGCTTTACCACCCAGCTCGGAGCCCAGCGGCTCAAGGTGGCGCCCCGGCGGGTGCGCCAGGAAAAGGGTAAACTGGACGAAGCCGCCGCGGTGGCCTTGCTGGAGAGCTATCTCCAGCAGAGAGGCCGCGGGGCCGGTGCCTGATGGGGTGAAGCGTTGAATCCGGAAAAGCCCCCTATCCCTAAGGGCCTCCCCCTGGCCGAACGCGAAGGACGCCGCAGCCCCTGGCTGAGGTGGGGGGTGCTGCTGCTGTTTGGCTTGCTGACCGGGGCCTTGGGGTATCTGCTGTGGCTGTCGGGGCCAACCGGGGTGCAGGCCCAGGTGCGGCTCGAGCGGGGGCAGGGGGCGCTGGCGGTGGGCCAGGCCCTGGAGCGGGCTGGGCTGGTGCGCTCAGGGCAGCTGTTCGCGGTGTACCTGCGGGCTTCAGGGCGGGACCGGCTCCTCAAGCCGGGGGTGTACCGGCTCGAGGGGGAGGGGGTGCGTCGGTTGGCCATCTCGCTCACCGAGGAGGCCCACCCCCTCACCGCGCGCCTGACTTTCCCCGAGGGCTGGCGCATGGACCAGATGGCCCTACGGCTCAGCCAGAATGGTCTGCCCGGGGAAAAATTCCTCGAGCTGACCAAGGACCCCCCGGCCGGCCTGCGGCCCGGCTATGTGCAAAGCCCTACGCTGGAGGGTTTTCTGTTCCCCGCCACTTATACCTTCCCCCTCGATGCCAGCGCAGAGGAGATCGTGCGGGCCATGCTGGCGCGTTTTGAGCAGGAGCTCACCCCTGGGGTGAAAAACCGCTTGGCCCAGGAGGGGCTCAGCGTGCAGCAGTGGGTTACGCTGGCCTCCATCGTCCAGGCCGAGGCCGCCCACCCCGCTGAGAAGCCGTTGATCGCGGGGATCTTCCTCAACCGGCTGGAGGCCGGGATGCCTTTGCAAGCTGACCCCACCGTGGCTTATGGCTTGGGCAAGGCCCTCCCCGAGCTCTCCCGGCCGGCTGGGGATTTTGCCAGCGATACCCCCTATAACACCTACCGGGTCGCCGGGCTGCCGCCCGGGGCCATCGGCAACCCCGGCTCCGAGGCCTTGCGGGCGGTGCTCGAGCCCCAGCGCACCGACGCGCAGGGAAGGGCGCTTTTCTACTTTTTCCATGACCGCCAGGGCAGACTCTTCGTCAACCCCGACTTCGCCAGCCACAGCCGGGATCTGGCCCGGTATCGGTGACGACTCCCCGTTCTGAAGAACAGGGCTTCGCGGTTCTCACGGGACGGCCCACGCCGTACCCATCCCCGCAGGCTCCGTCCGAGCCCTAGACACGTGCATATGATCGCACATTCGCCGCCCGCTATGCTATGGGGGAGTCCATGTATCCCACGAACTGAAATTCCGGGGGATTATAGCTCCCCCACACCCCCCTTCCTTCTAAATTAGCCGTGGTATGTGGCTTGTGCACAATTACTGGGCCAAGCGCGAGTAATATGGGGCGGGTATGGAGTTGATCTTCGAAGTGCGCGATGCCGAAGAGGGGTTCACCGCCCACGCCATCGGTGAAGAAAACCTCGCCACCCGCGGCCAGACCTGGGATGAGCTTAGGGCCAACGTGCTCGAGGCGGTGCGCAGCTACTTCGGCCCCGGCATGACCCCCCGCCGGGTGCAACTGCACTACGTGCGCGACGAGCTCGTTCTCATCTGACCCCAGCCACCCGGACCTCCGGGCCAGGCGCCTGGGGGCGTGGGGGTGGTTGTGCGTCTTATTTGCTGCGTATCACCAGCACCGGCTTCTCCGAGCGGTGCAGCACGCCCTCGGTCACCGAGCCTAAGAGCAGGCGGTCGATCCCGCTGCGCCCGTGGGTTCCCATCACGATCAGGTCATGGTTCTTGGCTTCGCCCAGGATGGCCTCTACCGGTTTACCCTCGAGCAGCTTGCTCTGGGCGCTCACCCCCGCCTGCACGGCCATCTGGGTGGCCGCTTGCAAGGCCTCGTGGCCGGCCCTTTTGAGGTCCTCGATCAGCTCGAGGCCGTACGGCACCGCCTCGGGGCTGATCCAGAGGGTGCGGGTGGGGTCTTCCACCACGTATACGAAGGTGACCTGGGCGTTGAGGCTTTTGGCTAGCTCGAGCCCTTGTTCGATGGCCTTAGCGCTACAGCTGCTGCCATCGGTGGGCATCAGGATTCTGCCGTACATACACCACCTCTTCCCCGCCTTTAGTGTAGTCCTACAGCGCAGGGACAATCTACCCCGGAAGGGGGTGGATGGTTCAGGGCCGATGCCTGATCCCTTTACCGACCCACCACGGGAGCGGGTACACTGGGATTTAGGTTCGGCCAGACGTTCACGAAGCCCAGTTTCTAAACTTGAGGACAGGGACATGCTGATCTACGGGAGAAACCCGGTGCTCGAGATGCAGGTTACGAGCACCACCCAGAGTTTCTAAACTTGAGGACAGGGACATGTTAATCTACGGGAGAAACCCGGTGCTCGAGGCGATCAGGGAAGGCCAGGCCGTGCGGGTCTGGGTGGCCCGAGGCGTGGAGGGCTGGCTGATCCGCGAACTGGAGAAGCTGGGGGCCGACTACGAACTGCTCCCCCGCATCGAACTCGACCAGAGGGTGCGCACCACCCAGCACCAGGGCCTGGTGGCCGAGGTGGCCGAACTCCAGTTCTCCGACCCCGAAGCCCCCTTTCGCTTGGCCAAGGGGCGCCGCGAAGAGGTCTTGCTGGTCCTCTTGGACGGGGTGACCGACCCCCGCAACTACGGAGCCATCATCCGAACGGCCCTGGCCCTGGGCGCCCACGGGGTCATCACCGAGGAGCGCCGCAGCGCCCCGCTCTCGCCGCTGGTGCTCAAAGCCTCGGCGGGGACCGCTCACAAGCTGCCGCTGGTCCAGGTCAAGAACCTGCCGCGCTACATGGAGGAGATCAAGGGGCGCGGGGTGTGGATCTATGGGGCCAGCGGCAAGGCCCAGCAAGACCTCACCCGGCTCGACTACAGGCGCCCCTTGGCCATCGTCATCGGCTCGGAAGGGGAGGGCATGCGCCGACTAGTAGACCGGCACTGCGACGAGACTGCCTGCATTCCCCTTTGGCCCGGCGCCGAGTCGCTCAACGCGAGCGTCGCCCTGGCGATTTTCCTGTACCAGGCGAGGTTGGGGCGAGGACCCGGGCAGATCGGCTAGGGGGGGCCCTATGGCGCAAAGCCCCCGTGGGATACTGGGACTAGACTAGGGCCAATGGAAGAGGACTCCTCACCCCCCGCTGACCTTACGCAGACCCGCCTGATCGGGGGGGAGCCCTATGTGTTTTTGGGCACCTTTCCCCGCCCCTTTGCCGAGGGCATCCGGGTGCGGCTCGAGGCCCGCAAGATCCCCGTCCGCTTGGAGACCCCCTTTACCTACTTTGGCCTTCCCGAGGCCTATGTGGGCACCTACACCGGGGACGTGGCGGTCTGGATTCCCCAGCGCCTCTACGACGACGCGGTGATGCTGCTCGAGCGGGATCAGTAGGCCTCACCCCTCACGGCGTCTAACGTAGCGCGTTTTGCGGTATAACCTCTCTTATGAGCGTAGTGGGAATTGACCTGGGCGGGACCAAGATCGCAGCGGGGGTTTTTAGTGAGAAGGCCTTGCGCTCCAAGGTCACCGTACCCACCCCCGAAGATGGGGGAGAGGCGGTCGTTGAAGCCATGGCCCAGGCTGCCCGCGCGGCCATGCGCGAGGCCGGGATGGTGGTGCGGTCGGTGGGATTGGGGGTGCCGGGGCCGCTCGACTTCAAAGAGGGGATCATCAAGTTCGCCCCCAACATCGCAGGCATGCTCAACTTTCCGGTGGTCGCCAAGCTGACCGCGGCCTTGGGGCTGCCGGTCTATCTGGAGAACGACGCCAACGCCGCGGCTTTGGCTGAGCACCACTTGGGAGCTGCCCAAGGGGCTGAGAGCTCGTTGTTTGTGACGGTCTCCACGGGAATCGGTGGGGGGTTCGTGATGGGTGGGCGGGTCTGGCGGGGGGCGCATGGGCAGGGGGCTGAGGTGGGGCACGTCACGGTGATGCCCCAAGGCCCGGTGTGCGGCTGCGGCCTCGATGGCTGCCTGGAGTCGGTGGCGGCGGGCCGGGCCCTCGAGCGGGATGCCGGGTACGCCTACAACACCCCCATGCCCACCCCCGAACTCTTTGCGCGTTACCGGGCGGGGGAGACCAAGGCGGTGAGGATCGTCCGCCAGGCGGCGCACTTTGTGGGCCTCGGCTTAGCGAACTTTGTCAAGACCTTCGACCCGGAGGTGATCGTCATCGGGGGGGGGGGGCGCTCCAC
>PSML01000031.1:19962-24775 GCA_040290145.1 Meiothermus sp.
TGAAGGCTACATGGAGGCCCTCAGGCAGGCTTACCAAAACTACCTCGAGGGGTGGCAGCCAGCCCCGATTCGGCTGGCCCGGCTCGGCACCGAGGCTGGGCTCTTGGGCGCTGCGCTGACGGCCGCGCTCGAGGTGGGAGAGGTATAGGCTCCGGGAGAAATTTGTCATCTGTCACAGTGATCCCCTCAACAGGACCTTATCATTCGCGGCGTGGTCACGGTTTACTCGACTTCTTGGTGTGGAGATTGCCGGGCCGCCAAACAGGCCCTTAGCGCACTGGGCATCCCCTTCACCGAGGTGGATATCGATCAAGACCTGGAGGGGGAGCGGGTGGTGCTCGAGGCCAACGGGGGCCGCCGTAGCGTCCCGACCTTGGTCTACGGCGACCACGCGGCCTCGATGAGCCGTTTTTCGATCGTCAAGCTGCGGGCTTGGCTCCGCGAGGCCGGTCTTTTGGCCGAGGCTACCGGATAAAGCGCATTCAGCTTCAGCCGGGAGGGCCGGGGCGGTTACTTGAGCACCTTGGCTGGGCTCAACACGAAGGCCTCCACCGCCGATCGGCCCTCGCCAGGGGTGGCCCGATAGGCCGAAACCTCGAGGTCCAGGATGGCGCTCTCGGCCCGGCTCAAAAGCCGCATGCGGGCCTCGGCGGGCATGCAGAACCAGTAATCGAGCCGCTCGGCCAAAGGCAGCAGGAGGGTATGTTCATCCAGCCAACCAGGGCTCACCCCGCTGAGCAGGAGGACCTGGATGCGACGATGGTTGTGGATCTCGATCACCAGCGGGGCGGCCTCGCCGCTTATGCCGATCCCCAGAGGGTTTTCTAGGTGGACCTGGCCGTGCAGGTGTACCAGGCAGGCCTCCTCGGGCAGAATCCACTCGGCTCCGGAAGGGCTGGTCTGGGTGGGTTGGCGTACCCAGACCAGCCGCCGGCCTTCGGCCTGGAAACCGGTGCCAAAGCGGTTTTCCTCGAGCATTGCGAGTTCCCCGCCCGGCACCGCCAGTTTGCGCGGAGCAGCCCTCACGGTCTGGCCCGGCATCCCCAGCCAGGCTTCCAGAGCAGCCCGCGACCAGCCCTCGAGGTGCTTGAGGAAGCTGCCCCAGTCAGCGGTGTCCCCGGCCAGCAGGCGGTGATAGGCCTCGGCTATTGGCTGGCCCTCCAGGGCGAACTGCAGGGCGGCCTGGCGGTGGTACTGCTGCCGCCGACCCGGTTGCAAGCTCTGGTAGAAGACCCTCCGGCTCGATTCGTCGTTGAAACGCCAGTGTCCGTCGTAGACGAGCCAGCCCCGCCGCTCGAGCTCGTCGAGGTAAGGGGAAGCCTCCAAGGCCTGCAAAATCCCCTCCGAGAGCGGGCCGGGGTGGATCGAGAGGCGTTCGATGGCCAAACGGGCCTCGAGCGAGAGCATCCGGGCCTCGAGCTGGAGCATGGCCCGTACCCGCTGGGGCAGCGGGAGGGTGCCGGTCATCTCGCCCTCCAGGGGGGAGATGGCCAGCAGTTCACGCAGGTGGCCGGGGTTGCCGCCCGAGGCCAGGTAGACCTGGGCCGCCTCGCCAAAGCTCATGGGGGCCAGCGGCTTGGCCCGGGCCTCGCTCCAAGAGAGGGGGGGCAGATGGATGAAGCGCATCCGCTCGGGGGCATAGCCGCTACGCAGCTCGAGGATCAGCCGGGGATCCTCCCCATAAGCCGAGCACTCCACCACCCACAGCCCCTCACGATCGGAGAGGATGCGCTCGAGCGCTCCCTCCGGGTAAGGCTGGCGCAGGTAATGGACGGCCTTGCCACCGCCCCGCAAACCCTCTAGAAAAGGCAGCCCCAGGGCTTTGGCCAGGGACTGGGCGAAGTTGGTGCGGCCCGAACCGGGGCGGCCCATGAGGATCAGGACGTAGGGCAGCCGGATCTGATTGGCGATCTCGTGCACCAATCGCTCGCGGCCCCAGGTTCCGGAGGCGTTGGCCACCAGCTGCGAACGCTGGCCCTCGAGCCAGGCTCCAAACTCGGTAGAGACTTCTTCCAAGCCCTCCAAAGGAAGGCCGGGGCCGGGGGTACGGTCCAAAAGGACCAGCGAGGGCAGGCGCAGTGGGTCTTCGCCCGGGGCAAAGGCCGTGAACCCCAGCGGTGAGAGCGCCTGGGAAAGCCGATACAGCTCGACCCGTAGGTTCTGCGAGGCGGCGCTATGGCCCCATAGGAGATCGGCCAGCACCTCGCGGCGGGTGGGGCCTTCCAGGGCCAGGTAATACAAGATGGCCAGCCCCTTGCGCTGAAGCTTGACCTCATGCCCTTGATGCTCGAGGCGGGCGGGCCCCCAGAGCATCAGATGAAAAGGTGTGTTGGTGCTCATCGGCGCTCTCCGCAAGCTCGGGTTTGGCGCGATAGGGTTTGTCTACAATCACCGACCAGGTATATGAGAAAACTCGAGATCGAGTGTAGCTTCACGGCTGGACCATCCTCCTGGCGTATTTTCTCTCATGGGCGAGGCCACTCCTTGAAGGAGCCTGGGTAAGGTCTGACCTCAGGTTAACATGTCTATGTAACACCCGTGTTTATAGTTTAAGTGGATTTTTTTCAGGAAATCTCCCTAGACTCCCTCTGAGACAATGCTCTCTAGGCGTGACTCATTCTGTTGCTTACGCGAATACATGTAACGCTGGCTCAGCTTGACAGGGGGGTCACGATCGCCTACCGTTGAACTAGAGGGGCCTATGATGACCACCATCGTCACCATCACCGGCGCCGCGACATTTGCTTGGTCGGCGGTGGTGATCGTCGCGCTGCTGGCTCTGCTGATCTCCAAGGAATTGGCCGGCGCTTCGGAGCATCCGCGGGCCCGCTGGTACGCCAAAGTGAGCAGCGTCGGGGTGGTGCCCTTGGTCTTTGCGCTGGCCGGAATCGTGCTGGCTAAGTTCCTGTAGAAGCCCGAACGGGCATGGTGCGAAGGAGAATGGTCTTGGCTGTGCCTGATCTCTCCTTCCCCTGGCCCTTTCATGGACAGCGGCGTTTTATGTCGGGCGTCCCCCTCCCCCGGCGTGCTCCGCTGGTGGGACTGGCTCTCCTCAAGGGAGTCCTGCGGCTAAGGGGGTACGAGCGAGGTTGGCCCGAGGGTGGTCCTGGGAAAGGTGGAGAAGAATGCAAGGCGGCTACACGGGGTCGGTGAGAGGAGGGTGGGCGCATTGGGATCTGCTGGTGGCCTCGATCCTGGTCCTGGCCATGAGCGTGTGGCTGATGGTCTGGCCCGGGGCGCAGAACCCGCTGCGGGTTCTGCTGGGTTTTCTGGTGGCGTTGGCGGTGCCCGGCTATACCTTGATGGTGGCCCTTTTCCCTAAGCGTTCAGACCTCGACACGGCCGAGCGCATCGTGATGAGCCTGGGGCTCGCAGTGATCCCCGTGAGCTTTTTAGGGGTGATCCTGAGCAGCACCTGGGGCATCCGCCCGGTGCCCTTGGCGCTGGGGCTGAGCGTCTTTACCTTGCTGGTAGGGGGAATAGCGGTATACCGCCGCCGCCGGTTGCGCCGTGAGGATTGGTTCTACCCTGCCCTCTCCTGGTCGCCCCGGTGGCTGGGATGGGGAATGGCCGCGGCCGCTCTGGTGTTCTCCCTGTCGTTGTTTGTGCGGCCTAACGTGCCCCTCACCGAATTTTACCTGCTCGGTCCGGGAGGCCATTTTGAGAATTATCCGGTGCGGGTGACTCCTGGCGTACCCCTGGCGGTGAAGGTAGGGGTGCGCAACCTCGAGGGCCGCCCCATGTCCTATGTGCTCCAGGCCCCCGGGATGGCTCCGCTCGAGTTACCGCTCTTGGCAAGCGGCCAGACCTGGGAGCAGACCCTTCAACTGACCCCCCCTGCGGATGGAGAGGGTCGGTTGCGCCTGGAGCTGTACCGCAAGGGACAGACTCAACCTTACCGCGAAGTCCACCTGGTGTTGCAGCCTGGGGGGGCGCCGTGAACCGCTCTCGAGACCGCGGCTTTCTCGGCGGGGCCGGGATGATTTGGTTGTACCTGGGGATCTTGCTCCTCGCCGAGATCTTGGTGGCCGGGGCTTACCCGGCGGTGGGTCTGGCCCTGCACGTGGCGCTCTCGATGACCCTGCTGGCTCACTCCGCATTGGGCACAGAGTCCTTGGGCCGGCTATACGCGGCTTTGGCCATCGCTCCGCTGGTGCGGGTGGTCTCGCTCTCGATTCCAGCAGGGCTCGTTGACCCGGTGACCCAGTACGCGGTGGTCAGCATTCCCTTGATCCTGGCGAGCTTGATGGCCGCCCAGCGACTGGGGTACACCTGGGGGGATGTGGGGCTCAACCTGCGCCGGTTCTGGCTGCAGATCCCGGTGGCCGCCCTGGGGCCGCTCATCGGTTGGCTCGAGCGCCTGTTCATCCAACCCACCCCGCTAGCGGCCAGCCTCGAGCCCTGGCCGGTTTTGAGCCTAATCCTGTTTACCGGCTTGAGCGAGGAGCTGCTCTTTCGCGGCCTGATGCAACGGGCGGCCATCGGGGCCCTCGGCCCGGTGCAGGGGATCGGCTACGTGGCTTTGGTATTCGGGGTGCTCCACCTGGGCTGGCACTCTCTCCCCCATGTGCTGTTCGTGATTGCGGTGGGGCTGGTGTTCGGCTGGATCGTCTACCGCACCGGCTCGATTGTGGGGGTGGCGCTGGCCCACGGGATCGCTAACGTGTTCCTGTTTATCGTGCTGCGGGGCTGAGGCAGCGTTAAGGTCGGCGTTACCTCGAAGGCGGTTTCGCCCAAAACCGCGTAACGTAGGGCAGAGGAGCCGAGCAGGAGGGGGAGTTCGGCCATTACGAGCCGTTCACGGGCTGCTTTT
>PSML01000155.1:0-2538 GCA_040290145.1 Meiothermus sp.
GCCCCCAAGCCCATCCCCGGCCTCCAGTTTTTCCTACCCGGTCTAAAGAAGCCGCTCTTCTTCACCTGGCCCACCGAGGGTCCGCACCGGAGCGCCGATGATTTCTTGACACTCCCACGCCCCGCCTTGGCGTGGCGTTTTGTGGGATGCGATCAATCTGCTGCGTCTCACCCCGTTGCTCCGCCCATGCCCATGAACTCTGCAAGCTCCTATGTGGGTCGGGATAAAAGCCTGTGGAGTCTGGAAAACCACCTACTGGGGACCGGCTTCCTTTAGCATGAGCCCGTGCGACGCTACCTGGTACTGTTGGCCATTGGGGCCATGCTGTTCGTCTCCACCCCTCTGATCCTGGAGGATCTGGCCCCCTCCCGCCTGACCCGATGGCTCTTGGGAGGAGCGCTGCTGTTGGGTGGGGTGGCCCTGGTGCGGTCTCTATCGGCGTTGGGGCAGCGGGGGCTTTTACGCCTAGGCCATCCTCATCTTCTCCCCGCCGTGCGCCTGCTGGAGTTCTCTGGGTACTTGGTGGTGACCGCCATAGCCCTCTCTGGCGCGGGGTATCGGCTCTCCGGCTTACTGGCCGGGGGTGCCGTGGCCGGGGCGGTGCTGGGGCTGGCGGCACAGACCACCCTCTCCAACGTTTTAGCCGGGCTGGTGCTGACCCTCTCGGCGAGTTTCCGGGTAGGAGATCGGGTTGCGGTGCGCTCCTGGGCTTACGGAGGGGTGGAGTACACCGGGCGCATCGTGGACATGACCTTGATCCATACCGTACTGGAGGGTCCAGGCGGCCTGATCAAGCTTCCCAATGCCCGCATGGTGGACTCGGTTTTGGTGTTGCGCGAGGGACGAACCGTGCTCGAGCTTTCCCTGCCGCCCGGTGTCACCCCTAAGGCTTTGCAAGGAGCGTTTCCGGGGCTGCAGTGTGAGGTCAAAAGGGTCAGCCGGGAGGGGCTCGAGGCGGTGCTGGTGCTTCCAGAGGGTATTGAGCTGGAAGCGGTGCTGGCCTGGTTGAACGCATCGCAAAACCAGGCCGAGTGAACCCGCGCTATCTCCTCCAGCCAGGGTGATGGTGGCCCCCCTCGGGGTTGGGGGGCTATTATGTGATATTATTCACGATAACTCGAGATCGTGAAATAAGTATCTGCTTCGGGACTGGCCGACAGCGCCCTCTCTCAACGTTCGCAATTGGGCTAAAAAAAAGCTAAAGTCTTCGCGCTGGAAAAAGTCAGGGGCTTTTGCTTTTCTTAGATTTAGAAGGGAGGTTGTATGCGCTGGAAACTGGCCTGGTTGGTGCTGATGCTGGCGGGTTGCGGCATAGGCTCATGGGTTAACATCCAGAACGGGCGGATCGTCTCCAGCAGTGGCCGGGTAGTGATCCTCTCCTACGAACCAGCGGTATATCTGCTCGAGAGCGACCTGCTCGAGCAGAGCGAGGGGCCGGTGCGGCGGGTGCGTTTTCGCAGCTACCACCGGCTGGAGGATCTAAAGCAGATCTGGAGCCGCCAGCTAGAGGAGGCCGGCTGGAGGGAGGTCTGCCGCGAGTTCGTAGGGGTGCCTCTCTTCGGAGGGCCCTACCTGCGGCTGCGCTACAATCGGGGGCCCCAGGACCTCAGCCTGCTAGCCCAGCCCGAGGGTGGCGGGGTGACCCGGGTCGAACTGCGGCGGCCACCGGCGCTGGGAGGGTCTTTCTGGGGCTGCCCCTTGGACTGAGGCCTTGCCGCTCCAGCCAGCTGCACCTTGAACCGCTTCGTCTGGTAGTGGATGGTGGCCTCCTGGAAAAGGTCACTGCTCCCCCGCAGCGAAGGGGTCTTCCCGCCCTGGTTCAACGAGAAGGTAAATGCCCGCCTCGGTCAGTTGAACAGCACGTATGGAGCGATCTTCTTCCAGATCGCGGGGCCGATGCCCTTGACCTTTTTCTGGAGCTCCTGAGCCCCTTTGTAAGGGCGGTGCTTGATGATCTCCCGGGCCAGCTTGGGCCCGATGCCGGGAAGGGTCTCGAGCTGGGCCAAGGTGGCGGTGTTGATGTGCACGGGAGCGATCTTCATGGACATGGTGGTCGTACTGGCCGCGGAGGTACTTCCCGAGGCGGCCAGGGCCATGAACGAGCCCCCCACCACCGCCAGGGCAACCAGGACTGACCGGGTGAATTTCCTCATATTTTCCTCACTTTCTGTGATCCCCTGATCACGAGGGGCAGTATGGTGGGGGGAGGTGAACTCACCATGAAGCGCCTCTCGGCAGGCGCCAGGGCGTGTTCACCTACTACGCAGCACGGGAGATGAGCAGCAGCAGCTCCGCTAGTTTCCGAGCCACCAGATCAACGTTTGTCTCGTCCATCCGTATCTCCTTTCCAAAAGAAAACGGGGAGCTATGCTCCCCGGATTCCGGCTCCCTGCGCCTATTCTTCGGGCAGGCCCTCCTCGCTCCAGTAGTCAAACGCGGGGTTTTCCACGGTGATATCGCCACGGGCCAGCGCCACCATCCGGTCCATGTCCCAACCCTGCTCGGCGTTGGAGCGGAGGACGTTATCAAAGACCTTTT
>PSML01000032.1:0-24304 GCA_040290145.1 Meiothermus sp.
GGAAGGTCTGCGTTTTGCCATCCGTGAGGGCGGGCGTACCGTCGGTGCGGGCGTCGTGACCAAGATCTTGGAGTAGGAGGCGAGGGAGAATGCCCAAAATTCGCATCAAGTTACGGGGCTTCGACCACAAAAGCCTGGATGCCTCAGCGGCCAAGATCGTGGAGACGGCCCGCCGCACCGGTGCCCAGGTGAGTGGCCCGGTGCCCCTGCCCACCCGGGTTCGCCGCTTCACCGTGCTGCGCGGCCCGTTCAAACACAAGGACAGCCGCGAGCACTTTGAGCTACGGACCCATAACCGCTTGGTGGACATCAACAACCCTAACCGTAAGACCATCGAGAGCCTGATGACCCTCGACCTCCCCACCGGGGTCGAGATCGAGATCAAAACCGTGGCAGGTAGATCATGAAGGGGATTCTCGGCACCAAAGTAGGGATGACCCAGGTCTGGAAGAACGACCGGGCTGTGCCGGTGACGGTGATCCTGGCCGGGCCCTGCCCGGTGGTCCAGCGCCGTACCCCGGATAAAGACGGTTACGCGGCGGTGCAACTCGGCTTCCTTCCGCAAAAGGCTCGGCGGGTCAATCGACCCCTCAAGGGGCACTTCGCCAAGGCCGGAGTGGAGCCGGTGCGCTACCTGAAGGAGATCCGCGGATTCAGCCCGGATGGCGACACCGTGACCGTGGAGATCTTCGCGGCGGGCGAGAAGGTAGACGTGACCGGTACCTCCAAGGGTCGGGGCTTTCAGGGCGTGATGAAGCGCTGGAACTTCGCCGGTGGGAACGCTACCCACGGCGCCCACAAGATTCACCGCCACCCTGGCTCCATCGGCAACCGCAAGACCCCGGGCCGGGTTTACAAGGGCAAGAAGATGGCCGGGCGCATGGGCGGTGAGCAGGTGACGGTGCAAAACCTCGAGGTGGTGGACGTGGTTCCCGAGGAGAACCTGATCCTGGTCAAGGGCGCGGTCCCCGGGGCCAACGGCAGCTTGTTGGTGGTGCGCCAGACGGTGCGGGCTCCCGCGAAGAAGGGGGGAGGTAAGTGATGGCTACCCTTTCCGTGCTCTCCGCTAAGGGGCAGAGGGCCCGCGACCTCGAGGCCGCCCTGCCCGAGGTCAACCCCCACGTGCTCTACGAGGTGGTCAAGTGGCAGCTGGCCAACCGCCGGGCTGGGACCGCCGCCACCAAGACCCGCGGCATGGTGAACTTCACCACCAAAAAGATGTACAGCCAAAAGCATACCGGTCGGGCCCGCCACGGTGATTACGGCGCCCCCATCTTCGTGGGCGGCGGCACGGTGTTCGGCCCCCAGCCCCGCGACTACTCCTACACCCTGCCCAAGAAGGTGCGCAAGTTGGGGCTGGCCATGGCCCTAGCCGACCGGGCCAAAGACGGCAAGCTCCTCATCGCCGAGGGCTTTGACGGGGTGAACGGCAAGACCAAGGAGTTCCTGGCCTGGGCCAGTGGTGCGGGCCTGGACGGCTCCCAGACGGTGCTTCTGGTCACCGCGAACGAGGCCGTGCGCCGCGCCGCCCGCAACCTGCCCTGGGTCCGTACCCTGGCTCCCGAGGGCCTCAACGTCTACGACATCCTCCGGCAGGAGTGGCTGTTGCTGGACCTGCCGGCTTGGGAAGTGGCCCAGGCCCGGCTCGCTGCCAAAGGCCAAGGGGGTGAGGCATGAAGACCCCTTACGACATCATCCTCTCGCCAGCCCTCTCGGAAAAGGCCTACTCGGGCTTTGCCGAGGGCCGCTACACCTTCTGGGTGCATCCCAACTCCACCAAGACCGAGATCAAGAACGCGGTTGAGGCGGCCTTTCGGGTCAAGGTGGTGGCGGTCAACGTGATGAACACGCTGGGCAAAGATAAGCGCCTGGGCCGTTTTAGCGGCAAGCGCGCCGACCGCAAAAAGGCGATTGTGACCGTGCAGGCTGGGCAGAAGATCGAGGCCCTGGAGGGCTTGATCTAGGCGGGGGTGTGGGTACCCCTCAATGCCTCGAGACCGAGCGTTCCGGCCAAGCCGGTAACGATGAAGGGGCCAGAATCCACTTGGAAGCAGGGCAGCTCGGTTAGCCCGTATCAGGTGGGAGGTAAGTGAATGCCAGTCAAGAAATTTAGACCCTATACCCCGACCCGCCGGTTTACCACGGTGGCGGATTTCTCCGAGATCACCAAGGACAAGCCGGAGCGCTCCTTGATCAAGCCGATCAAGAAAACCGGCGGGCGCAACAACCAGGGCCGTACCACCAGCCGATTCCGCGGCGGTGGGCACAAGCGCCGTTACCGGCTGATCGATTTCCGTCGCCGCGATAAGGCCGGGATTCCCGCCAAGGTCGCGTCCATCGAGTACGACCCCAACCGCTCAGCCCGCATCGCCCTGCTCTTCTACGCCGACGGCGAAAAGCGTTACATCATCGCCCCCGACGGCCTGCAGGTGGGGGCCCAGGTGCTGAGCGGACCCCAGGCCCCGGTTGCCGTCGGCAATGCCTTACCGTTGCGGTTCATCCCGGTCGGTACGGTGATCCACTCGGTGGAGCTCGAGCCCGGCAAGGGGGCCAAGCTGGCCCGTAGCGCCGGGACCGGTGTGCAGGTGCAAGGCCGCGAGGCCGACTATGTGATCTTGCGTCTGCCCTCCGGGGAGCTGCGCCGGGTTCACGCCGAGAGCTATGCCACCATCGGCACCGTAGGCAACTCCGACCATAAGAACATCCAAATCGGCAAAGCCGGTCGCACCCGCTGGAAAGGTCGCAAGCCGCACGTCCGGGGCACGGTCATGAACCCGGTGGATCACCCCCACGGCGGTGGCGAGGGCCGGGCTCCGCGTGGCCGCCCACCCGCCTCGCCCTGGGGTTGGCAGACCAAAGGCCGCAAGACCCGGGGGAAGAGAAAGCCCTCTGGCCGCTTCATTGTCTCGCGCCGCAAGTGAGGTAAACCATGCCACGTAGCTTGAAAAAAGGTGTCTTTATAGACGATCACCTGATCGAGAAGGTGGAGGCCATGAACGCGAAGGGCGAGAAGCGGGTCATCAAGACCTGGAGCCGCCGCAGCACCATCGTCCCGGAGATGATCGGCCACACCCTCGCGGTTTATAACGGCAAACAGCACGTCCCGGTGTACATCACCGAGCAGATGGTGGGTCACAAACTGGGCGAGTTCGCCCCGACCCGCAACTACCGGGGCCATAGCAAAGAGGGCAAGGCCACCGCGGCCAAGAAGTGAGGTGAGGGATGGAAGCCAAAGCCGTTGCTAAAAACATCCGCATCTCCCCGCGCAAGGCCCGGCTGGTCATCGACATGATCCGGGGCAAGGGGCTCGAGGAGGCCCGGGCCATCCTCAAGTTCACCCCCCACCGGGGCTCAGCCCCCATCGCCAAGGTGCTGAACTCGGCGGCGGCCAACGCCATCAACAACCTGGACCTGCTCGAGGACTCCCTCTTCGTCAAAGCGGCTTATGTGGATGAGGGGATGGTCTACAAGCGGGTGCTGCCCCGGGCTCGAGGCCGGGCCGACATCATTCGGAAGAGGACCAGCCACATCACCATCGTTGTGGGGGAAAAGAATGGGAAATAAAATCAACCCCGTCGGTCTGCGCCTGGGGATCACCCGCGAGTGGGAGTCCCGCTGGTACGCGGGCAAAAAAGACTACAGCAAGCTCCTGATTCAAGACCGCCAGATCCGCAGCCTCATCGAGAAAGAACTGGCCCCGGCGGGTCTGGCCCGCATCGACATCGAGCGCGCCGCGGATAACGTGGCGGTTACGGTGTATGCGGCCAAGCCCGGGGTGGTGATCGGGCGGGGTGGGGAGACCATCAAGCGCCTGCGCGAAACCCTGCAGAAAAAATTCCCCGACAAGACCGTGGCCCTGAACGTGCAGGAGGTGGGCAATCCCAACCTCTCCGCCCCCCTGGTGGCCCAGCGGGTGGCCGAGCAGATCGAGCGCCGCTTCGCGGTGCGCCGGGCCATCAAGCAGGCGGTGCAGCGCATTCGCGAGTCGGGGGCCCAAGGGGCCAAGATCGTGGTCAGTGGCCGCATCGGCGGGGCCGAGCAGGCCCGCACCGAGTGGGCCGCTGAGGGCCGGGTGCCCTTGCACACCCTGCGGGCCAACCTCGACTACGGGACCGCTCGCGCCGAGACCACCTACGGCTCGTTGGGGGTGAAGGTTTACGTCTTCATGGGTGAGCAGATCGGCTCCAAAAAGGCCGCTGCGGCCCGGCCCGCCGCCCCCAAGGGCGAAGGGGAGGGCCGCCCCAAGCGTCGCCGCCCCGCGGTGCGGGTGCAGCGCACCGACCGCCCCAAGGAGGAGTAAGCCATGCTGATGCCCAAGCGTCTCAAATACCGTAAGCAGCACCGGGGCCGCCGGGCTGGCGCTACCAAGGGGGGCGACTACGTGGCCTTCGGCGAGTTTGGGCTGGTCTCGATGGAAGCGGCCTGGGTCACCAGCCAGCAGATCGAAGCCGCCCGGGTGGCTATGGTGCGCCACTTCCGCCGCGGTGGTAAGATCTTTATCCGCATCTTCCCCGACAAACCCTTCACCAAGAAGCCCCTGGAAGTCCGCATGGGTAAGGGTAAGGGGAACGTCGAGGGCTGGGTGGCGGTGGTCAAACCGGGCCGGGTGATGTTCGAGGTGGCCGGGGTGACCGAAGAACAAGCCAAAGAGGCCTTGCGCCTGGCCGGGCACAAGCTGCCCGTCACGACCAAGGTGGTGAGACGCGATGCCTACGATGAAGCTCAGTGAGATGCGCAAACTCTCGGTGGCGGAACTCGACCGTGAGGTCCAGGCCCGCAAGAAGGAGCTGATGGAGCTGCGCTTCCAGGCCTCGATCGGCCAGCTCGACAAAAATCACCGCATCCGCGAGACCAAGACCGAGATCGCCCGGCTTCTGACGGTGCTCGGGGAAAAGAGGAAATAACATGCCGAAGAAGACCCTAACCGGTGTGGTGGTGAGCGACAAGACGGCCAAAACCGTGACCGTCTTGGTCGAGCGCCAGATGCAACACCCCCTCTACGGCAAGGTCATCAAGCAGTCCAAGAAGTACCTTGCCCACGACGAAACCGACCAGTACAAGACCGGCGATATCGTGGAGATCGTGGAGTCCCGCCCGATGTCGGCCCGCAAGCGTTTTCGGGTGGTCAAGCGGCTCGAGGAGGGCCGCCTCGACCTGGTCGAGCGCTACCTGTTGCGCAAGGAAAGGGGTGGAGCGTGATCCAGCAGGAGACCCAACTGGAGGTGGCCGATAACACCGGGGCCCGCCGGATCGCCTGTATCCGGGTGATGGGCGGCTCAAACCGCAAGTACGCCAGCGTGGGCGACATCATCGTGGCCTCGGTCAAGGAGGCTATCCCGCGCGGGATGGTCAAGGAAGGCGAGGTGGTGAAGGCCGTGGTGGTGCGCACCACCAAGGAGGTCAAGCGCCCCGACGGCTCGGCCATCCGCTTCGACACCAACGCCGCGGTGATCATCAACAACCAGATGGAGCCCCGCGGTACCCGGGTCTTCGGGCCGGTAGCCCGTGAACTGCGCGAAAAGGGCTTCATGAAGATCGTCTCGCTCGCGCCCGAGGTCTTGTGAGGGAGCCAGCCATGGAAAAGAGCAAGATTCACGTCAAAAAGGGCGACACCGTGGTGGTGGTCTCGGGCTCCCACAAGGGTGAGCAGGGCAAGGTCAAACGGGTCATCCCCTCCAAGCAGGCCGTGATTGTGGAAGGGGTCAACCTGGTCAAGAAGGCCGTGCGCCCCACGCCCCAACGCCCCCAGGGTGGGTTTTCCGAGCAGGAGGCCCCGCTGCATGCTTCCAAGGTGCGCCCGGTCTGCCCGAGCTGCGGCAAGCCTACCCGAATTCGCAAGAAGGTGCTCGAGAACGGCAGCAAGATCCGCGTCTGCGTCCACTGTGAGGGGTCGCTCGACACCCAGGAGAAGAGGTAAACGATGCCGCTGGACGTACAGCTCAAAACCCATTACACCGAAGTGGTGCGCCCCGAGCTGATCAAGCGTTTTGGCTACGACAACATCTGGGCGGCTCCCCGCATCACCAAGGTGGTGGTCAACCAGGGGTTGGGTGAGGCCAAGGAAGATAGCCGGATCCTCGAGAAGGCCGGTCAGGAACTGGCCATCATCACCGGACAGCGCCCGGCCATCACCCGCGCCAAGAAGTCCATCTCCAACTTCAAGCTGCGCCAGGGAATGCCCATCGGCCTGCGCGTGACGTTGCGCGGCGACCGTATGTGGATCTTCCTGGAGAAGCTCCTGCACACCGCACTGCCGCGCATCCGGGACTTCCGCGGGATCAACCCAAGCGGCTTCGACGGGCGGGGCAACTACAACATGGGCTTGCGCGAACAGGCCATCTTCCCCGAGATCACCTTCGATATGGTGGACGCGGTGCGGGGGATGGACATCGCGGTGGTCACCACCGCCAAGACCGACGAGGAAGCCAAAGCCCTCTTGGAGCTTCTCGGATTTCCCTTCAGGAAGTAGACTGGTAAGGTTCGCCTCTTGGGGCGGATAGGAGAGACATGGCAAAAACCTCGATGATCGTCAAAGCCAAGCGTGCGCCCAAGTTCAGTGTGCGGGCCTACACCCGTTGCGAGCGCTGTGGTCGCCCCCGTGCGGTTTACCGCTACTTTGGGTTGTGCCGCATCTGCATCCGCGAACTGGCGCACAAAGGCCAGCTCCCCGGCGTGGGGAAGGCGAGCTGGTAGGGCTGGCTTGAGCGAAGCGTACGGTCGGACGGCTTCTTCCGATACCGCGCTTTAGCGAGAAGCGATAAATGGAGAGTGATCAATGAACAGCGATCCGATTGCCGACATGCTGACCCGGATTCGTAACGCGCTCATGGTGCACAAGGATCTCGTGGACGTTCCGGCCAGCCGTTTCAAGGAGGAGATCGCCCGCATCCTGGTGCGCGAGGGCTTCCTGAAGGGCTACGATAAGGTGGAGGTGGAGGGCAGGCCGGTTTTGCGGCTGGCCCTCAAGTATGGCCCCCGCCGCGAGGGGGTGATCCAGCACATCCGGCGGGTGAGCCGCCCGGGGCGCCGCGTGTACGTCACCGCCCATCAAGTGCCGGTGGTGCGCAAGGGTCTGGGGATGGCCATCATCTCCACCTCCAAGGGCGTGCTGGTGGACCGCGAGGCCCGCAAACTGGGCGTGGGTGGCGAACTCATCTGCGAGGTGTGGTAAACCACCCCAGTTTGAGCTGTTCCCGGTGCATGCGAACCGCGCTTAGGAGAGGAAAATGTCTCGAATTGGAAAGCAACCCATTACCCTGCCCAAGGGCGTGAACGTCGAGGTGGCCTACGCCGCCGTCAAGGTCAAGGGTCCCAAGGGCGAACTCAACGTGTCGATCGACCCCGAGATGAAGGTCCGGGTGGAGGGCGGCTCGGTGCAGGTCGAGCGCCCCAGCGAGCAGCGCCGCCACAAGAGCCTGCACGGCCTGACCCGGACCCTGGTGGCCAACGCCGTGAAGGGCGTCTCCGAAGGCTACACCCGAGAGCTGCTGATCAAGGGCATCGGTTACCGGGCCAAGCTCACCGGCAAGAACCTCGAGCTCTCCGTAGGGTATAGCCACCCGGTGGTGGTCGAGCCCCCGGCGGGGATCACCTTCGAGGTCCCCGAACCCACCAAGGTGCTGGTGAAGGGCATCGACAAGCAGCTGGTAGGCCAGACCGCGGCCAACCTGCGGGCGGTGCGCGAGCCCAGCGCCTACCACGAAAAAGGCATCTACTACGCCGACGAGCCCATCAAGCTCAAGCCCGGCAAGGCCGGCACTACCAAGTAAGGGGGTCCAGCATGTCCAAGCTCACCGCTTTCGACCGCCGCAAGCTCCGGGTGCGTAACCGGGTGCGGAACGCGGGCCGCCCCCGGCTCTCGGTGTTCCGCAGCTTGCAGCATATCTACGCCCAGATCATCGACGACACCCAAGGGATCACCCTGGCCGCGGCCTCGAGCAAGGCCTTGGGCCTCAGCGGCAACAAGACCGAGGTGGCCAAGAAGGTTGGTCAGGCCATAGCCCAGGCCGCCAAGGCCAAGGGTATCACCCAGGTGGTCTTCGACCGGGGGTCTTACAAATACCATGGCCGGGTCAAGGCCCTGGCCGACGGAGCCCGTGAGGGTGGCTTGGAGTTCTAAGGAGTAGCGAATGCCCGAGACCGATTTTGAAGAGAAGATGATCGTGGTGCGCCGCACCGCGAAAACCTACCAAGGGGGTCGCCGCTTCCGCTTTGGTGCGTTGGTGGTCGTGGGGGACCGCCAGGGGAGGGTGGGGCTGGGGTTGGGCAAGGCCAAGGAGGTTCCGCTGGCCGTGCAGAAGGCCCAGAACTATGCCCGCCGGGGGTTGGTGGAAGTCCCGCTGCAAGGTGGCACCATTCCCCACGAGATCCAGGTGACCTGGGGCTCCTCCACCATCCTGCTGCGCCCGGCAGCGCCGGGTACTGGGGTCATCGCCGGCGCGGTTCCACGGGCCATCCTCGAGCTCGCCGGGGTCACCGACATCCTCACCAAGGAGCTCGGCTCGCGCAACCCAGTCAACATCGCCTACGCCACCATGGAGGCGCTACGCCAACTCCAGACCTGGGACGACGTCAAACGCCTGCGCAAGTCCGATCAAGCTCCCCAGCCGGAGGTGGCCTGATGGCGACCGTTCGGGTTAAGCTCACCAAAAGCCCCATCGGCTACCCTAAGGATCAAAAGGATGCGCTGAAGGCGCTGGGGCTGACCAAGATGCACCGCGAGCGGGAACTGCAAGACAACCCGGCGGTGCGTGGCAACCTGCGCAAGGTGGCCCACCTGGTCACCATCGTGGAGGCCAAACCATGAAACTCTCCGATCTGCGTCCCAACCCCGGAGCCAACAAGCGGAAAAAGCGCGTGGCCCGCGGCCCCGGCTCCGGCCACGGCAAGACCGCGGGGCGCGGCCACAAGGGTCAGAAGTCGCGCTCCGGTGGGCTCAAGAACCCGGCCCGCTTCGAGGGCGGGCGCTCGACCTTGCTGATGCGCTTGCCCAAGCGCGGCATGGGTGGGCAGCAACCCGGTGAGATCGTCCGGGTGGAGTATCAGGTGGTGAACCTGGGAGACATCGCCAAGCGCTTTGAGCGGGGCGAGGTCACCCCTGAGGCCTTGGTCCAGGCTGGACTGGTGCGCCCCGGCTACCCGGTGAAGGTGCTCTCCGAAGGGGAGCTGGGCGGCGCCCTCACGATTTCGGCGCACAAGTTCTCCAAGGCGGCTGCCGAGAAGATCCAAGCCGCTGGGGGTAAGGCCTTAGTCATCGCAAAAGACTCCACCAAGCCCGGCCCC
The DNA here is from genome assembly GCA_040290145.1 of Meiothermus sp. Classification (GTDB taxonomy): domain Bacteria; phylum Deinococcota; class Deinococci; order Deinococcales; family Thermaceae; genus Allomeiothermus. The sequence goes on from PSML01000032.1 coordinate 9,283, forward strand.
GAGGAGGCCTAAGATGCTCCGGGCCTTCCGGGATGCCTTGCTGATTCCCGAGCTGCGCTCTCGGGTGATCTTCACCCTGATCGTTTTGGCCCTGTACCGCCTGGGTACGTTCATCCCCACCCCAGGGGTGGACTACGACAAGATCATCAGCTTCCTCAACACCAACCCCGCGGGCAGTGCCCTGGGGATCATCAACCTCTTCTCCGGGGGTAACTTCGAGCGCTTTTCGATCTTCGCCCTGGGGATTATGCCCTACATCACCGCGGCCATCATCATGCAGCTGCTGGTGACCATCGTCCCGGCCTTTGAGAAGCTGCAAAAAGAAGGTGAGGAGGGCCGCCGGATCATCAACCAGTACACCCGCGTCGCGGGGATCGCCCTGGGGGCGGTGCAAGGCTTCTTCCTGGCCACCACCTTCTTGGGCTCGCAGGGTGGGGCCTTTCTGCTGCCCGGCTGGTCTCCAGGACCCTTCTTGTGGCTGGTGGTGGTGGTGACCCAGGTCTCGGGGATCGCCATCCTCCTGTGGATGGCCGAGCGCATCACCGAGTATGGGGTGGGCAACGGCACCAGCATGATCATCATGGGCGGGATTGTAGCCTCCTGGCTGCCCCAGATCATCCAGACCTTCGGCCTGGTGCGCACCGGTGAGGTCAACCTGGTCGCCCTCATCCTCTTCTTTGCCTTTGTGGTCGCGGCTTTCGCGGGGATGGCGGCGGTGCAACAGTCCGAGCGGCGCATCCCGGTGCAGTATGCCCGCAAGGTGGTGGGCCGCAAGGTCTTCGGCGGTCAGGCCACCTACATCCCCATCAAGCTCAACGCGGCGGGGGTGGTGCCCATCGTCTTCGCGGCGGCCCTGCTGCAGATCCCCATCTTCTTCACCGGCACGGTGGATAACCCTACCCTTCAGGCCATCGCCAACTTCTTCAGCCCGCGCCACCTCTCCGGGCTCATCATCGAGGTGGTTCTGATCGTAGCCTTCACCTACGTCTACACCGCTGTGCAGTTCGACCCTCGGCGCATCGCCGAAAACCTGCGCGAGTACGGGGGCTTCGTCCCCGGGATCCGCCCCGGCGAGCCTACGGTGAAGTTTCTCGAGCACATCGTCTCCCGGCTGACCCTGTGGGGAGCTTTGTTTTTGGGATTGGTGGCCGCGCTGCCCACCCTGATGCAAAACCTCACCGGGGTCACCACCCTCACCTACCACTTCTCCGGCATCAGCCTCCTGATCGTGGTGGGGGTGGCCCTCGACACCCTGCGCCAGATCGAGTCGCAGCTGATGCTGCGGAACTACGAAGGGTTCATGACCAAAGGCCGTATCCGCGGACGGGGCCGCTTCTAAAATGGCAGGCGACGCTGTGATCTTTCTAGGGCCGCCCGGGGCTGGCAAAGGTACCCAGGCGGCCCGCTTGGCCTCCGAGCTGGGTTACAAAAAGCTTTCCACCGGGGATCTCTTGCGCGAACACGTAGCCGGGAACACCGAGCTGGGTCGGCTGGCCAAGCCCATCATGGAACGGGGGGACCTGGTCCCCGATGACCTGATCCTGGCCATGGTACGCGAGGAACTCGCCGGACTGGAAGCCCCCCACGTGATCTTCGACGGCTTTCCCCGCACCATCGCCCAAGCCCGCGCCCTCGACCGGCTGCTGGCCGAACTCGGCATCCGGCTCAAGGGGGTGCTGTTGGTGGATGTCGGGCAGGAAGAGCTCATCCGGCGGCTCTTGGAGCGGGCCCGTAAGGAAGGCCGCTCCGACGACAACGAGGCCACCATCCGCCGTCGCCTCGAGGTCTACGCTCAGCAGACCCAGCCGCTGGTCAGCTACTACCAAAGCACGGGGGCGCTGCGTCACATCGAGGGCCTAGGTACTCCCGACGAGGTCTACGGGCGCGTCACGGGGGCTCTCTCCTGATGGCGATCAACATCAAAAGCCGGTGGGAACTCGAGCGGATGGCCGAAACAGGCCGCCTGCACACCGAGATCTTTAGCCTCCTGGAGCCCCACATCCGCCCCGGGGTGAGCACCTACGAGCTCGACCAGATGGTGCTCGAGGCGGTGCAGGCCAGAGGCGGCAAGGCCCCCCAGATCGGCTACCGGGCCGGGGGCAGCGTCCCTTTCCCGAGCGCTACGTGCATGTCGGTAGACGACGTGGTGGTTCACGGCCTCCCCAGCAAGAAGCCCTTGCAAGAGGGTCAGCTCCTCAAGGTGGACTTCCTCTTCACCTACCAGGGGTTCACCACCGACATGGCCCGCACCTACGCCATCGGTAAGGTGAGTCCCGAGGCTGAGCGGCTGATGTGGGTCACCGAGGAGGCTTTTTGGGTGGGGCTCGAGTACCTCAAACCCGGCAACCGCCTGGGTGACGTGGCCCATGCCGTGCAGGAGTTCGTGGAGAAGGAGCACGGGCTGTGGATCGTGCGGGAGATGAGCGGGCACGGGGTGGGGCGCGAACTCCACGAGGATCCCTCGGTGCTCAACTACGGCGAGCCGGGCAAGGGGGCCAGGCTCCGCCCCGGTATGACCCTGGCCTTTGAGCCAATGGTTACCCTTTTTCCCACAAATCTGGTAATATTGTCCGATGGTTGGACGGCCACCGCCGGCAGAGGCAACCTGGCCGCTCACTACGAAAACACCGTAGCCGTTACCGAGGAGGGGCCGAGGCTCCTTACAGGGAGCCCAAGGGTTGCTCCCGGCATGTTTGCGCGGTGAACATAGGAGGGTCGGTTTGGCGAAGAAGGAAGATACCATTCGGGCCGAAGGGGTGATCACCGAGGCCCTGCCCAACACCACCTTCCGGGTGCAACTGGACAGCGGCCCGGAGATTCTGGCCTATATCTCAGGCAAGATGCGGATGCACTACATCCGGATCCTGCCGGGGGACCGGGTGGTGGTGGAGATCACCCCCTATGACCCGAGCCGGGGTCGGATCGTGTACCGGAAGTAACCGTACGCTTTACGCCAGTGAGACGGAGGGAGCATGAAAGTGCGCGCATCGGTCAAGAAAATGTGTGAAAACTGCAAGGTGGTTCGCCGCCACGGGCGGGTCTTCGTGATCTGCACCAACCCCAAGCACAAGCAACGCCAGGGCTAAGGCCCTAGAGAGGAGGAAGCATGGCTCGTATCGCCGGAGTGGAAATCCCCCGCAACAAGCGTGTGGACATCGCCCTCACCTACATCTTCGGGGTGGGGCGGACCCGCGCCAAGGAGGCCCTGGCCGCCACCCAGGTAGACCCCGCAACCCGCGTCAAAGACCTCTCGGAGGCCGAAGTCGCCCGTCTGCGTGAGCACATCGAGAACGCCTACAAGCTCGAGGGTGAGCTGCGCGCCGAGATTGCCGGGAATATCAAGCGCTTGATGGACATCGGCTGCTATCGCGGCTTGCGTCACCGCCGGGGTCTGCCGGTTCGCGGTCAGCGCACCCGTACCAACGCCCGTAGCCGCAAAGGCCCCCGCAAGACCGTGGCTGGGAAGAAGAAAGCCCCGCGCAAGTAAAGGGCTGTACGCACAACACCAGAGCGCCGTGCCGTTTGAGCGAAGATCTCATTTAACGGCCAGTTGATACTCCGAAGCGAGGAGAGTATGGCTGAGAAGAAAGCAAGCACCACCCGTAAAAAGAAGACCAAGCGCCAAGTGAGTGGGGGGCGGGCTTTTATCCACGCTTCCTACAACAACACCATCGTGACCATCACCGACGGGGATGGTAACCCTGTGACCTGGTCGTCGGGCGGGGTGATTGGCTACAAAGGCAGCCGCAAAGGCACCCCCTACGCGGCTCAGCTCGCCGCCATGGACGCCGCCAAAAAGGCCCAGAACTTCGGTATGACCAGCGTGGAGGTGGTGGTGCGGGGTACCGGCGCGGGCCGCGAGCAGGCCATTCGCGCCCTGCAGGCTTCGGGCTTGCAGGTGCGCAGCATCGTGGATGACACCCCGGTGCCGCACAACGGCTGCCGCCCGCGCAAGAAGTTCCGCAAGGCGGTGTGATCGGAGAGGCGATGCTCCGCTGCTGTGATGAAACTTCGGGTTCCCGGTTTCATCATGACCCGCGCGGGAACCCGTTCGTAGAGACATAGGAGGTCTCAAGCAAAATGGGTCGTTACCGTGGTCCAATCGTCAAGATCGCCCGTCGGCTGGGCGTCAACATTGCCGAAACCGAAAAAGTCCAGAAGTACCTCGACCGCCGCCCTTACGCCCCCGGCCAGCACGGCCAAAAGCGCGCCCGTCGCCCCTCCGACTACGCGGTGCGGCTGCGCGAGAAGCAGAAGCTGCGCTTCATCTACGACATGGGGGAGCGCTCCTTCCGTAACCTCTTCGAGGAAGCCTCTAAGAAGAAGGGCGTGACCGGAACGGTATTTTTGCAACTCCTCGAGTCGAGGCTGGACAACGTGGTCTTCCGGTTGGGGATCGCCTCCACCCGCCGCCAGGCCCGTCAGTTTGTGCGCCACGGCCACATCCTGGTCAACGGCAAGCGGATCAACATCGCCGGTTACCGGGTCAAGCAAGGCGACACCATCTCGGTGAGCAAAAAGGCTCAGGATATCCCGTTCATCAAGGAGAACATCGAGCGCTTCAAGAACCGCAAGACCTTCCGCTGGCTCGAGTTCAACCCCGCGACCATGAGCGGCAAATTCCTGCGCCTGCCGGATCGCGAAGACCTGGCCCTGCCGGTGAACGAGAACCTGGTGATCGAGTTCTACTCGAGGTAGCCGATAGCCACCTCCAAAGGAGGTCCGATTTTGGAAACCATCAAGACTAAAGCCCCGGTATTCACCGCCAAGGTCGACGGTAACTACGGCGAGTTTGTGCTCGAGCCCCTCGAGCGGGGCTTCGGCGTGACCTTGGGTAACCCCCTGCGCCGCATCCTGCTCTCCTCGATTCCCGGAACCGCCGTCACCAGCGTGTACATCGAAGATGTGCTGCACGAGTTCTCGACCATTCGCGGGGTCAAAGAGGACGTGGTGCAGCTCATCCTCAACCTCAAGGAGCTGGTGGTGAAGTTCCATACCCCCGGTTCCAAAACCCTCACCCTGCGGGCCCAGGGACCCCGGGCGGTGTACGCCCGCGACCTGGAGGTTCCCGCCGATGCCGAGGTGGTGAACCCCGACCTCTACCTGGCGACCCTCGGTGAAGGGGCCCGGCTGGTGATGGAGGTGCGGGTGGATGAGGGCGTGGGATACGTGCCCGCCGAGAAGCACGGCATCAAAGACCGCATCTCCTCGATTCCCGTAGACGCCCTCTTCTCCCCGGTGCGCCGGGTGGCCTTCCAGGTGGAGGATACCCGCTTGGGTCAGCGCACCGACCTGGACAAGCTCACCCTGCGCATCTGGACCGACGGCTCGGTCTCCCCGATGGAAGTCCTTCAGCGCTCGGTGGCCATCCTGCGCGAGCAGATCTCCTTTTTTGACCAGCCCCCGGTGATCCGGGTGGAGAAGGAGAAGCCGGTCGCGGTGGCCGCTCCTGCTCCTAGCCCGGCTGCTCCCGCGGAGTCGGCTCCGGTCTCCACCGGGCTCACCCTGGACGACCTGGGGCTTACCACCCGGGTGCTGCACAACCTCAAAGAGGAGGGCATCGAGAGCGTGGAAAACCTCTTGGCCCTTTCCGAGCGGGAACTTAAGAAGATCCCCGGGATCGGCGAGCGCAGCCTACACGAGATCAAAGACATCCTGGCCCAGCACGGGTTGGAGCTGAAACCCTGAAGGCCGGTGAGCGTTTACCCGCTAAGGAGTTAGAACATGCGCCACCTCAACGCTGGAAGAAAACTCAACCGCCACTCTGCCCACCGCCTGGCCCTGGCCCGCAACCAGGCCAAGAGCCTCTTGGAGCACGGGCGGATCACCACCACCATCCCCAAGGCCAAGGAACTGCGGGGTTTTGTGGAGCACCTCATCACCGTGGCCAAGAGGGGTGACCTCTCAGCCCGCCGCCGGGCTCTTCGCGACCTCCACGACCCGGCCCTGGTGCGCAAGCTCTTCGATGAGATCGCGCCCAAGTACGCGGCCCGCCCCGGTGGGTATACCCGGGTGCTCAAGCTGGATCGGACCCGCCGGGGGGATGGAACCCCGCTGGCCCTGATCGAGCTGGTGGATTAGCCCTCTGGCGCGGGCGCAACGGGGGTCTCGGGGAGCGCCGCCCCTGGGCGAAGGTGTTCAGCCCCGGGTAAGGACTTCCTCGGGAGCCACCCGGCGCGGCTCGCGGAACTCGATGTTCTCCCACTCGCCCTGCTCGAGGACCTCGAGGGCGGGGTTCTGCGCGCGGAGGTACGCCACCACCTCCTGCACCAGGTCATCCGGGGTGGAGGCCGCCGAGGTGATACCGATGCTTCTGACCCCCTCGAGCCACTCCGCCCTCAGCTCGGCCACGGTGTTGATGCGCTCGGCCCGGCCAACCAGGCTCCTGGCCAGCTCCAGTAGCCGCATCCCGTTGGAGGAGGCGGTGCTGGTGAGCACCAGGAAGAGCTCCACGTGCGGGGCGATCCGCTTTACCGCGTCCTGGCGGTTCTTGGTGGCGAAGCACAGATCGTCCCGGCTGGGCACTATCAGCTTGGGGAAGCGGGTTTTGAGGAGCTCTACGGTGGCCAACGTGTCGTCTACCGAGAGGGTGGTCTGGGTGAGCACCACCACCCGCTCGGGGTCGGGGACTTCCACGGTGCGCGGGTCGGCCAGCCGGGGGTCGCGGCCTACGTGGGTGTGCACCGCGACCAGGATGGTGTTCTCCGGGGCCTCGCCGCGGGTTCCCTTGATCTCTTGGTGGTCGGCGGAATCCCCGATGAGCAGGATCCAGTAGCCCTCCTTGGCGTAGCGCTTGGCCTCGCTGTGGACCTTGGTCACCAGGGGGCAGGTCGCGTCGATCTGGTGCAGGCCCCGCTCGGCGGCTTCCCTACGCAGATGCGGGGGGATGCCGTGGGCGGAGAAGACCACCGTATCGGCCAGCTTGGCCCCGGTCTTGCGCAGGCTTTCCACCTCGGCCAAATCCTCCACGAAGTGGATCCCCTGTCCCTCGAGCCGCCTCACCACCACGTCGTTATGGACGATGGCGTGGTAGACCACCAGCTCGCCCTCCCCTTTTAGCTCCTGAGCAGCCCTCTCCACCGCCTGGATGGCCATCACCACCCCGGCGCAGAAGCCGCGGGGTTTGGCCAGATAGACCCGTTCGACCACCCCTCTATTCTAAGGGGATACTCTAGCCTGCTGCGTAACGCCCCCCCGGCAGGCCCAGGGCATATCCCTTTAGCTCGAGCAGGGTAAGCGCCGCCAGGACCTCCGAGAGGGGGAGGTCGAGGGAGAGGGCCAGGTCGTCGGGCAGGGCTTCGCCCATCTCGAGCAGGGTCCGGTATACCTGGGCCTCCTTGCCCTCGAGCGCCACCGCGTCCTTGCGCGGGGCGGTGAGCCCCAGGACCATCAGGATGTCCTCGGTGCCCATCACCAGAGCGGCCCCGTCCTGGATGAGCCGGTTGCAACCCTCGGAGAACACGTCGCCGGGCCTTCCCGGCACGGCCAGCACGTCAATGCCCTGCTCGAGGGCGAACTTCGCGGTGATGAGCGCTCCCGACTTGGCCCCGGCCTCGGCCACGATCACCGCCCGGGAGAGCCCGGCCACGATGCGGTTACGGCGGGGGAAGAACTCGGCCTTGGGCCTTGTGCCCAGGGGGAACTCCGAGAGCAGGCTGATCTTTTCGGCCAGCTTTTGGTTGGCGGTGGGGTAGACCTGGTCTACCGCGCTTCCCAACACGCCCAAGGTGTAGCCGCCCCCCTCTAAGGCCCCGGCGTGGGCCTCGGCGTCAATCCCCAGGGCCAGCCCGGAGATCACCCCCACCCCGGCCTCAGCCAGCTCCCGGGCCACCTTGCGCGTCCAGGTCTTGGCCCAGGCGCTGGCCCGGCGGGTTCCTACGATGGCGACCGAGCGGCTGGGGTCGGGTAGGCTTCCCCTCAGGTAGAGCACGCTGGGCGGGGCCGCCAGGTGGCGCAGCGGTGGGGGGTATTCCGGGTCCCACAGCCCGATGATCCTGACCCCTAGGGCCTGGGCTTTTTCCCGCTCCTGCTCGGCCCTGCCGGACTCGAGCACCTTCCGGTAGGCCCTAGCGATCTCCGGCCCCAGCGCTTCTGGGCCTAGATCGGTGCGCTCGAGGGCCAGCATCAGCCGCTTGGGGCCGACGCCAGGGGTGAGGGCCAGGGCCAGAGGGTCCACGCTGGATATGCTAAACTCCCGGCGCGAAACGTCCAACGCTTTGTAAACGAACCTCCGCTGGCCCCCTTGCCCATCGCTCCTCACCGGCCAACACGCCCTATACTTGAAGGGTGAGCGCCAGCACGACCTACTCCGGTTTCGTGGCCATCGTGGGCAAGCCCAACGTGGGCAAGTCCACGCTCCTCAATGCCCTTCTGGGGGTCAAGGTGGCCCCCATCAGCCCCAAGCCCCAGACCACGCGCAAGCGGGTCCGGGGCATCTACAGCGAGAACCACCGGCAGATCGTCTTCGTGGACACCCCCGGCGTCCACGAGCCGGAGGACGCTTTGGGGGACTATATGAGCCAGCAGGTGGCCGAGGCCCTGGCCGATGTGAACGCGGTGGTCTGGGTGGTGGACCTGCGCCACCCACCCACCCGCGAGGACGAACTGGTGGCGCGGATGCTGCGGCCCATCACCAACGTGCCGATCCTGCTGGTGGGGAACAAGCTCGACGCCGCCAAGCGCCCCGAGGAGGCCCTGCGGGAGTACCAATCCCTGTTGCCTCAGGTCGAGACCCGAATGCTCTCGGCGCTCGACGAGCGGGCGGTCAAGAGCCTGCGCGACGAGCTGCTGGCCCTGCTCCCGGAAGGCCCCTTCTTCTACCCCGAGGAGTTCTCCCGCTCGGACCAGAGCCCCGAGGAGTGGAGCGCCGAGATCGTGCGCGAGGAGGCCATGAAGCGGCTGCGCGAGGAGATTCCCTACGCGATCGCGGCCAAGACCGAGGAGTTCACCGAGCGGGAAGGGGGGAAGCTCTATATCCGTACCGTGCTCTACGTCGAGCGCGAGTCGCACAAGCCGATCCTGATCGGCAAGGGCGGGCGGATGCTCAAGGAGATCGGCCAAGCCGCCCGCAAGCAGCTGGAGGTCTTCCTCTCCCGCCCGGTCTACCTCGAGCTGGCGGTGAAGGTCTACCCGGGCTGGCGCAAAGACCCCGAAGCCCTGCGTGAACTCGGCTACGAATGAACCTCCTCGAGCTTTCCCCCCGCAAGGTGCTCTGCCTGGGCGCCCACTCCGACGACCTCGAGATCGGCTGTGGGGGCACGATCTTGCGGCTGGCCGAAAGGGGGAACCTGGAGGTCTACTGGGTGGTCTTGAGCGCGGGGCCGGTACGGGCCGAGGAGGCCCGCAAGAGCGCCGCCCGGTTTCTCCAGGGCCTGCCCCACACGGTGCGGGTGCTGGAGTTCCGCGACAGTTTTTTCCCGGCGCAGTGGGCCCCCATCAAAGAGGCCTTCCAGCAGATCGCCTCGGAGTTCGAGCCGGACCTGATCTTCACCCATACCCGCGAGGACCGCCACCAAGACCACCGGGTCGTCTCCGACCTCACCTGGAACACCTGGCGCGACCACCTCATCCTCGAGTACGAGATCCCCAAGTGGGACGGCGACCTGGGAACCCCCAACGTGTACGTGCGGCTGGAGGAAGGCCACGTGCGGCGCAAGGTGGAGATCCTGCTCGAGGCTTTCCCCAGCCAGCGGGGCAAACACTGGTTCGACGCCGAGACCTTCACCGCCCTCTTGCGCCTGCGCGGCTTGGAGGCCGCCACCCGCTACGCCGAGGCCTTTTACGGGCGCAAGGTGGTCTTGTGAGGGGTAAGTTCCCTCACCATTCGGCCAGCCTCCGGGGGCATACCCTAGGGGTCTAGGTGGTCCGATGCCCTGGTTGCTGCCCAAGACGATCACACCCGACGCCGACCGGATGCTCCAGCGCTGGTTGGGCGAACTTTCCGAGAAACTCTCCGACCCCGCCACAGACCGCTACGCCCTGGTGCGCGACGAGCTTTCGCGCATCCTCCACGCCCGCCCTTACGCCGAGCTGGCCGAGGCGGCCCCCTTGTCCGCTCTGGCCCTGGACCCGGCCAACGCCACCCTCGAGGCCGAGTACTACATCGCTACCGAAGCCGAGAGGTTCCACCCGGTGAAGCCCTTGCTGTGGTTCTGGAAGACCCTGGACCTGACCCCGCTGGGCCAGTCGGTGCACAGTGGGGTGGCGATCCGCCGGGCCCTGGCCCCCTTTATCTTCAAGCGGGTGGGGAAGAACCCCAAGTTTTTCCAGAACGTGGAGTTCTCCGTGGGGTACAACCTCGAGCTGGGCGACGACGTGGTGGTGCACCGCTACACCCTCCTGGACGACATCGGTGGGCTGGTGATCGGGGACCGCACCTCGATCAGCGACTACGTCGACATCTACAGCCACACCCACCACGTGCTGAACTCGCCGGACGTGACCCTCCGCCAGACCATCATCGGCTCCGGGGTGCGGATCACCACCCGCAGCACCGTGCTGGCCGGGGTGACCATCGGCGACGATGCCATGATCGGTACCGGGGCGCTCGTCAACCGCGACGTACCGCCCCACGGGATCGCCCTGGGGCGGCCCGCCAAAACCGTGCGCTGCAAGCTCCGCTCGGACTGGCCCCAGCCTTACTTCCACGAGACGGTAAAGCGCATCCCCGACCGCAAGCCCAACCCCGATTTCCCCGACTTCATCGCGCCCGGTTACGGGACCTGTCAGCCGGGAAGCGATGGGTGAGCCCCGCCATAGTCTGAACGGCAAAAACCTGCCAGCCTGAACCCATGGCCCGCTGGGTGATGTGGGGTTGTTTGGGCTTGCTGCTGGTGGCGGGAGCGCTGGGCGTGGGGGTCTACTTCCTTCTGATCCGCCCCGCCCAGGCCCTTTTGGGCGAGTTCACCCAGGTCTTCCGGCTCGAGCAGGAAGTGCGCGACCAGCGCCCCTACACCCCCCCACCCGGGGCCCCGCTCAGCCCCGACCAGGTGCAGCGCTTTGTGCGGGTACAGCGCGAGGTGCGGCAGGGGCTGGGGGCTCGCTTCACCGCGCTGGAAGGGCGCCTCGAGCAGCTCAGCCAGCAGGTGGGCGGACGGGCCCAGCTCGACTACCGGGTGGCCCTGGACCTCTTCCGCGACTCGGGAGCGCTGGTCACCGAGGCCAAGCGCCTGCAGGTGCAGGCCCTGAACCGCCACGGTTTCTCGGTGGGGGAGTACGCCTGGGTGCGGAGGGAGGTGTATTCGGCTTTGGGCTATGGGGTTCCCACCTTGAACCCCCAGGAGATCCTGCGCCAGATCGGCTCCGGCGACTTCAACCCCAAAGTCGACCTCTCCCGCTCCCCCGCGCCCCAGGCCAGCCTGCGGCTGGTGGAGCCTTATCGGCAGGAACTGCAGCGCTACTATCCCCTTACCTGGTTTGGGCTCTGAGGGCGCAGGTTTCGGCTAGACTTTAAAGAGGAGTCTCATGGCGGCCTTGCCGAGCAGCCCAGGAGTGTGGGGTCTCGAGCTTTTGGGGATCGCCCGCCTGACCCGCGATGGGGTGGCGTTGGGGCCCTTAGAGCGCAAGACCGCGGCCCTCTTCGCCTGGAAGGCCCCACCCCGCGCTCCAAGATCGCCGGGCTCTTGTGGCCCGCGGTGGACGAGGAAAAAGCCCGGCGCAACCTGCGCCAGCGGCTGCACCGGCTCAAGGACGCGCTGGGGGTGAACCTGATCCTCCCCGAGGACGTGTTGCAGCTCGACCCCCGGCTCGAGGTGGACGTGGTGCGCTTGGAGTCAGGGGTCTTCACCGGCGATTACCCCTCCGTCCTCTTCCTCAGCTCGAGCGACCCCAACAGCTTTGACTTCGACTACTATGTGGGCCCAGGGCTGCAGTTCACCCCTCATTCCAACGCCCAAGGGGCCACCGCCACCACTCCGCTCAAGCCGGGCCCCTACGGCGGCGCGCTGTGGGCCTTTAGCGGGGCGGGGAACAACAACTTCAGCGTGAGCGACAACATCACCGGGGTGGGCCTGAGCGGCCGGTTCTACAGCTTCAGCCAAGCCCGCAGCGTGAACTTCACCCTCGTCCCTTAGGCCCGAGCCGACGGCCCACCCCCCGCGGGGGGTGGGCCGTGGAGTGGGTGCCAATCCCTCCAGACCCGGTCGGCTACAATTGGGGCGATGCTGGCTCTAGCGCGGCGCTTTTTTGCCGGTCGCCCGGTGGCCCGGGCGGTGGCGGTGTTCGCCGCATTGAACCTCCTGACCCTGCTGATTTTTACCTTGCTGGTGCCTTCGCGCCCGATCGCGCTGCCGGTGGAGGTGCCCTTTCTCCAGCCTCGCGAGGTGATGATCCGGGTGGGGCTGGCCCTGGCCCTGTACGCCTGCGTGCTGTGGGCTTTGCGGCCCGGCAGGCGTCAGCTTTGGGAGTTTTTGCTGCTGGGGGGGGTCGGGGGGGCGACGGTGTGGATGCTGACGCAGTACTACCTGCCCCTTCTGGCCCTGGGGCTGGTACCGGTGGTGGCCCGCTACTGGCTGTCGCTGCCCTGGACGCTGGCCATGGTGGCCGCTCTGATTGGCCTGTCGGGTTGGTGGAGCCTGCGCGAGCCCCTGCAACTGACCCTCGAGGTCACCTTTGCCCAGGGTCCGGGCGGCTCGGTGACCTGGAGGGCTCTGCCCCAGGGCACCGACTACCCCAACATCGAGACCAGCTTTTTTGTCTTCATGGCCATGCTCTTTGCCGGCTACTCGCTTTTTGCCCTGGAGGTGCTGGTGCGCGAATCACAGGCCCGCATGGCCCTGGAGTCCACCCAGCGCAGGCTCGAGGAGAAAAGCCGCCAGGCCGGGGTGCTGGAGGAGCGCCAGCGCTTGGCCCGCGAGATCCACGACACCCTGGCCCAGAACTTCACCAGCATCGTGATGCACCTCGAGGCTGCCGAAGCGGTCATGGCCAGCGAACCCACCCCGGAGGGCCGGAGGGTCGCCGAGCCAGGGCTCAAGCAGGTGCGGGCCCATCTTGACCAGGCCCGCGCTACCGCCCGGGAGGGCCTCTCCGAAGCGCGGCGGATGGTCTGGGCCTTGCGGCCTGAGGTGCTCGAGGGGGCTTCGCTGCCCCAGGCGCTCGAGCGGGTGGCCCAGCGCTGGGCCGAGAAGAGCGGGGTCCGCACCGAGTTCACCCTCACCGGCGAGCCCCAGCCCTTGCATCCGGCCCTGGAGGTCTCGCTGTTGCGGGTAGCCCAAGAGGCTTTGGCCAACGTGCGCAAACACGCCCAGGCCCGGCGGGTCAACCTGACCCTCTCCTACCTGGACGATCTAGTGCTGTTGGACATCCAAGACGATGGGGTGGGGTTGCAGACCGGCGTGTTTTCGCCCGAGGGGGGGTTCGGCCTGCGCTCGATCCGTGAGCGGGTCGAGGCCTTGGGCGGCCACTGCACCATCGAGAGCGAACGCGGGGTGGGCACCACGGTGGCGGTATCGCTGCCGGTGGCGCCGGCCTGGCAGAGCTCGGGCCAAAGATGAGGCGGTATGGGTCCTTTGCGCATTTTGATCGTTGACGACCACCCCGTTGTGCGGGCGGGCTTGGCGGGGCTGCTCTCCACCCAGGAGGGCTTTGAGGTGGTAGGGGAGGCCGCGAGCGGGCTCGAGGCCCTGGAGCTAGCCGAAGCCCTGCGCCCCAATGTGGTGCTGATGGACCTCAGGATGCCCGGCATGGACGGCACCGCCGCCACCCGCTCCATCCGCCGCCGCTTCCCCGAGGTGCAGGTGCTGGTGCTCACCACCTACGACACCGATGCCGAGATCGTGCGGGCCATCGAGGCCGGGGCCATCGGTTACCTGCTCAAGGACGTGCCCCGCGAGGAACTCTACAAGGCCATCTATGCGAGCGCCCATGGCGAGTCGGTGCTCTCCCCGCCGGTAGCGGCGCGGCTTTTGGGCCGGATGCGAGCCCCCAGCGACGAAAGCCTCTCGACCCGCGAGCTCGAGGTGCTCTCCCTCGTGGCCAAGGGCCTCTCCAACAAGGAGATCGCCCGCGAACTGAGGATCAGCGAGGCCACGGTCAAGACCCACCTGCTGCACACCTTCGGCAAGCTCGGCGTAGACGACCGCACCGCGGCGGTGACGGCGGCCTTGGAGCGGGGCATCCTGCGCCTGGAGGGCTGAGGAGGGGTAGTTCAGGCCTGGATGCGGGCCGGGCCGGGTTGAGGGGGCACTTCGGTGCGGACCCCCTGTTGGATCCCCAGCAAATAGCCCATCTTCATCAGCGAGATGATCTGCTCGGTCTGGCCGGACTTCACCAGCTGGTCCACGTACTCCGCCAGGTCGGGGGGAAAGGGCATCTGCTGCAAGGCTTCGCGGTTGGCCTCGATCATGCGTTGGATCCACTCGAGCGGCGTCATACCTACCTAACAATATAACACTCAAGTTTCCTGATAGATAGCCTTGCACACCATTGCCCAGGGTGGACCACGAACCCGTGCCCTGGCGGGGTGGTGCGCTCGAGCTCGAGGTATTCCTGAAAGCTCAGTGGGTAGGGTCGAGCCGAGCGGGCTAGGCCTGCTCCAAGGCTTCCTTCTGCACCTCTTCGCTGGGCACGCCCGCCGGGTAGCGCCCGTTGAAGCAGGCCAGGCAGACCGGCCCGCCCACCGCGCGCTTCACGCCCTCCTCGCTCAGGAAGGCCAGGCTGTCGGCGCCGATCAGCTCGCGGATCTGTTCCACCGTGTGCGTAGAGGCCACCAGCTCCTTGCGGGCGGCGGTGTCGATGCCGTAGTAGCAGGGGAACTTGATGGGCGGGGAGGAGATGCGCACGTGGACCTCGGTGGCTCCCGCCTCGCGCAGGAGCTGCACAATGCGGCCCGAGGTGGTGCCGCGCACGATGGAGTCGTCCACCATCACCACCCGCTTGCCGCGCACGGCGGGGGTGGGGGAGAGCTTAAGCTTGGTCTTGAGGTCGCGCAGCTCCTGGGTGGGCTGGATGAAGGTGCGTCCGGCGTAGGGGTTCTTGTAGAGGCCGTAGTCGAAGGGGATGCCCGAGGCGCGGCTGTAGCCGA
>PSML01000156.1:0-2465 GCA_040290145.1 Meiothermus sp.
CCTTCGTGCTCAAGCCCTCCGAGAAGGACCCCTCGGCCAGCATGTACCTGGCCGAACTCCTCCAGGAAGCTGGGCTCCCCGACGGGGTGTTCAACGTGGTGCAGGGGGACAAGGTGGCGGTGGACCGGCTCCTGGAGCACCCCGAGGTCCGGGCGGTGAGCTTCGTGGGCTCGACCCCCATCGCCAAGTACATCTACGAGACCGGCACCAAGCACGGCAAGCGGGTGCAGGCGCTGGGCGGGGCCAAAAACCACATGGTGGTGCTCCCCGACGCCGACGTCCACATGGCCGCCGACGCCGCGGTCTCGGCGGCCTACGGCTCGGCGGGCGAGCGCTGCATGGCGATCTCGGTGGTGGTGGCGGTGGGCGACGTGGCCGACCCCCTGATCGCGGCCATCCGGGAGCGCATGCCCAAGATCAAGGTGGGGCCGGGGCTCGAGGAGGGCAACGAGATGGGCCCCCTCATCTCCAAGGAGCACCGCGACAAGGTGGCCTCCTACGTGGAGAACGCCCCCAAGGAGGGGGCGACGGTGGTGGTGGACGGGCGGCAGGACGCGGTGTGCGGGCGGGAGGGCTTCTTCCTGGGGACCTCGCTTTTGGATAACGTCAAGCCGGGCATGAAGTGCTACGACGACGAGATCTTCGGCCCGGTGCTCTCGGTGGTGCGGGTCAAGACCTACGAGGAGGCCCTCAGGCTGGTCAACGAGCACCCCTATGGCAACGGAGCGGCGATCTTCACCCGCGACGGCGGCGCGGCCCGGCAGTTCCAGTTCGACGTGGAGGCGGGCATGGTCGGCATCAACGTGCCGATTCCCGTCCCCGTGGCCTACTACAGCTTCGGCGGCTGGAAGGCCAGCCTCTTCGGGGACCTGCACATGTACGGCCCCGAGGGCGTGCAGTTCTACACCCGGGCCAAGGTGGTGACCAGCCGCTGGCCCGACCCCAGCACCTCCAAGGTGGACCTGGGCTTCCCGCAGGTGCGGTAGCCTAGAACACCGCCACCTTGGCGACCAAGTTGCGGAACTGGAGGGTGCCCCCAGTGAGGAGGCTATCCTTTAGGCTTACGCCGATGTACAGAGAGTTTTTGTTAATCCCGTTGGTCAGCCGCGTTCCCTCCCAGCGAAAGGAGTAAGAAACCCCGGCCTGTAAGTTGATCTCACCGATCTTATCCATCTTATCGGGGTTAAAGGAGCAGGAATATACTCCACCACCCGAAATTCCGCACGGCGGCTCCTCGCTGGCGTAGAACACCAGGGTCGCGTCCTGGCTGTAGGTGACCTGTCCCTCGATGGCGATACTTTTAGCGGGGCTCGGAGGGGTCTGGGTCTGCTGGGTTTTCTGAAAGGTGATAACTGCGCTATTGGCGGCGACGCTCGATTCATAGTCGGGGATGGAAATGCTCAGGGGCAAGGCGCTGCACCCGGCCAGTAACCCTACCAAGGCGAGGAAGCTCCAGAGCTTCATACGGTTTACTATACGTGGCCCAGATCGTTCTTGGATGACACCGGCCGCTTCCGGTATCCTATGCGGGTGTACCGCCTCTTCAGGCCCTGGCTCTTCCGCCAAGACCCCGAGACCATCCACCAAGGGGTGATGGGCCTGCTGGCCCTGGCAGCGGGGGGGCGGCCCCGGCTCGAGCTGTTGTCCGCCGTGTTCGGGGTGCGGGACGAGCGGCTCAAGGTGAGGCTGTGGGGGCTCGAGTTCCCCAACCCCATCGGCCTGGCGGCAGGGTTTGACAAAAACGCCCTGGCGGTAGCGGCCTGGCCTGCGCTGGGCTTCGGATATGTGGAGATCGGCAGCGTGACGGCCTTGGCCCAGCCGGGAAACCCCAAGCCCCGGCTCTTCCGGCTTCCCCAAGACCAGGCCATCATCAACCGCATGGGCTTCAACAACGACGGGGCCGAGGTCATCGCGGCCCGGCTCGAGCGCCAGGGCCGGCCCTCGGTCCCCCTGGGGGTCAACCTGGGGAAATCCAGGGTCACCCCGCTCGAGGAGGCCCCCGCCGACTACCTCAAGAGCCTGGGGCTGCTCTGGCCGTATGGGGATTACTTCGTGATCAACGTGAGTTCGCCCAACACCCCAGGCCTGCGGCAGTTGCAGGACAAGGACCGGCTGGAGGAGTTGCTGGCGGCGGTGATGGGCTTCGCCCGGGCTCAGCCCCAGACCAAGCCCGTGCTGATTAAGATCGCGCCGGACCTGACCTGGGAACAGCTGGACGAGATCCTCGGGTTGGTCGAGGGCTACGGCCTCTCCGGCCTCATCGCCACCAACACCACGGTGGCTCGAGACGGCCTCAAAACCCCGGTAGACGAGGCCGGCGGGCTATCGGGGAGGCCGCTGGCGGCGCGCTCGCTGGAGGTGCTCAAGTACCTGACCCAAGAGCTCAAGGTGGGCATCCCGGTGATCTCGGTGGGCGGCATCTTCAGCGCCGAGGACGCGCTCGAGCGGCTGCGGGCCGGGGCCAG
>PSML01000157.1:0-2445 GCA_040290145.1 Meiothermus sp.
TGCCGCACGAACTCCTGAGCGATGGCCCGGGCGGCCTCGAGCCGGTTGGGGTTGAGGTCGCCCGCGAGCATGGATTTGGAGGCATCCAGGGCGATCACCACCGCCGCTTGGTTGGTGGGCAGGGGCAAGGCCGCCACCGGACGGGCGCTCGCCAAGAGCAAGAGGGCCAGGGCCAGCAGATAGAGCACCAGCGGCACTCGGGCCTGCGCCGGGGCGGGTTGCCGGACCACCGCGCTGAGCAGGTGGGCATCGGCAAAGGCCTGCGCGGTGCGCTGCCGCCGCCGCTCGGCGCTCACCAGCACCCACACCGCGAGGGGCAGCAGCAGCAGCCCCCATAAGAAGGTGGGCCAGGTGAAGGTCATCGCCGCACCCCCTTGCGCCGCAGGGTGAACTTGAGGAGGGGTTCGACGATCTCCCGGGCGGTGGAAAGCTCGAGCAGGTCCACCCGGGCGCTTTGCAGGGTACGCCGGATGTTCTCGTCGCGTTGCCTCACCAAAGCCGCGTAGGCCGAGCGCACCCGGGGGTCGCTGGTATTCACCCAGACCTCTTGCCCCCCCTCCGGGTCGCGCAATCGCAGCTCGCCCACCCTGGGCAGTTCTTGCTCGGCAGGGTCGAGGATGCGCACCGCGATGACCTCGTGGCGGTAGGCCAGCCGGCCCAAGGGTTTGGCCCAGGCGGGGGCGTCCTGCCAGGGCAGGAAGTCCGAGACCACCAAGACCAAAGCCCGCCGCTTCAAGGTGCGGTTGAGGTGATTGAGGGCTTGCTCGAGCGGGTCTGCCCCTGGAGTTTTGCCCAGGGGTCCGGCGGAGGCTTTTTGCAGCCCCTGCACGATGCTCAAAACCTGCCGCCGCCCGGTCCCCGCCGGGGTGATCCCCATCCCGGCTTCCGAGACCGCAATGGCCCCCACCTTGTCGCCGTGCCGGGTGATGATGGCGGCGGCGGTGACGGCGAACTCGAGGGCTTCCTCGCGCTTCAAGACCCGCCGGGTGCCGAAGTTCATCGAGGCCGACAGGTCCACGATCAGCCAGGCCGTGATCTCGCGCTCCTCGCGGTACTGCCGCACGTGGAGCTGGCCGGTGCGGGCGGTCACGCTCCAGTCAATGCGGCGAACCTCGTCGCCGGGCTGGTACTCGCGCACCTCGGCCAAGTCCAGGCTGGGGCCGTAGAAGACCCCGGTGTAATCCCCGAAGAGGAAGCCGTCCAGCCGCCGCAGCACCTTGAACTCGAGCCGCCGCAGCAGCTCCGCCGGGGTTGCGCTGCCCGGATGGGGGGGCACCCTCACCTCGAGGCGCGCGCCGCGCCACCCGGGGCCCGATTCCCCTCTTCGCCGGCGAAGCATCCTCGCACTCCTCTAAGCCGTCGGCGCGTCGCTTGGGCGGGTGTCGCGGTAGGGGTCGCCCAGGTGCACCTTGGGCAGCGCCACCCCGGCGATGATCTTCTGCACCAGCTCCTCCAGCTTCACCTCGTCGGCCAAGGCCTCGTAGGAGGGGATGATGCGGTGGCGCAGCACCTCCGGGGCCAGGTCGCGCACGTCCTCGGGGAGCGCGTACTCCCGCCCGCGCAGGATGGCCAGGGCCTTGGCCCCCAGGATCAGGTTGACGCTGGCCCGGGGCGAGCCGCCGAAGCTGATGTAGCGCTTGAGTTCGGGCAGTTTGGCCTCGCCGGGGTCGCGCGTGGCGCGGGCCAGTCTTACGGCGTACTCGATGACCGCGGGGTGCACGTGCACCCGGTCGGCCATGGCCTGAAGGGCGCGCAGGTCGTCGGCGTGAAGTTGGACGCGGATCGGCTCAAACTGGCTCGAGACCCGCTCCACCACGGTCATCTCCTCGTAGAAGGCGGGGTAGTCCACGAGGATCTTGAACATGAAGCGGTCCACCTGGGCCTCGGGCAGGAAGTAGGTCCCCTCCGACTCGATGGGGTTCTGGGTGGCCAGCACCAAGAAGGGGTCGGGGAGCTGGAAGGTCTCCTTGCCGATGGTCACCTGGCGCTCTTGCATGGCCTCGAGCAGGGCCGACTGGATCTTGGCCGGGGCCCGGTTGATCTCGTCGGCCAGGATCAGGTTGGCGAACAGTGGCCCCAGCTCGACCTCGAAGGCCGCCTGTTTGGGGTTATAGATGCGGGTGCCGATCAGGTCGGCGGGCACCAGGTCGGGGGTGAACTGGATGCGCTTGAAGCTGGCCCCGATGGCCTCGGCGGTGGTCTTGATGGCCAGGGTCTTGGCCAGCCCCGGCACCCCCTCGATGAGGATGTGCCCCCGGGCCAGAAGGGCCACCACCATCCGCTCGAGCATCAAGTCCTGCCCGACGATCACCTTCTTGACCTCTAAGAGCAGGGTGCGCAGCTTGGCCGAGGCGTCCATCACGGCCTGGGGCTGGAGGGAGGGGCGGTTTTCGTTCATACCGATACCTCTAGATGCTGGGGTTCTGCGGCTGTTGCGGGGGGGCG
>PSML01000158.1:0-2388 GCA_040290145.1 Meiothermus sp.
CACCTCGAAGCCGTGCCCCTTGCGCAGGGCCTCGCGCACCTGGGTGGCGATCTCGAAGAAGCGGGGGGTCTCGCGGGTCTCGAAGCCGCGCGGCTGGGGCAGATCCACCGGGATCACGGTCTCGATCTTGCCGGGGCGCGGGGTCATGACCACGATGCGGGTGGAGAGGAAGACCGCCTCAGGGATGGAGTGGGTGACGAAGATGACGGTCTTGCCGGTCTCGCGCCACAGCCGCAGCAATTCCAGGTTCAGGTTCTCCCGGGTGATCTCGTCGAGCGCGCCGAAGGGCTCGTCCATGAAGAGGAGCTGCGGGTCGAAGGCCAGGGCGCGGGCGATGCTCACCCGCTGCTGCATCCCGCCCGAGAGCTGCCAGGGGTAGTGGCGGGCGAACTTCTCCAGCCCCACCAGGGCCAGCATTTTTTCTGCCCTGGCCCTGCGCTCCTGCACGGGAAAGCCCATCACCTCCAAAGGCAGCATCACGTTCTGCAGCACGGTGCGCCACTCCATCAGGGTGGGGGCTTGGAAGACGTAGCCGTAGGCCCGGCTTTTGCGCGCCTCCTCCGGGGTCTTGCCGCCGATGCGGATGCTCCCCGAGGTGGGCTGGATCAGGTCGGCCAGCAAGCGCAACAGGGTGGTCTTGCCACAGCCCGACGGGCCAATCAGGCTGATGAACTCGCCTTGGACAATCTCGAGGTGGGCGTTCTGCAGGGCCACGGTGCCGGTGGGAAAGACCATGGAGACGTCCTTCACCGACACCAGGCTCTGGGTGGCAGGGGTTGGGTGGGGGTTGGGCTGGGACTGGGTCACAGGCACCTCGAGTACAGCTACTTCTGCCGGCGCAGGCAACGGGGGTTGCGCTGGAGCCAGCTCCCCACGCCGTCGGAGAGCAGGGCCAGAAGGGTGAAGAGCGCCCCCGGCGCGAGCATCTGCGCCGCCGGGCCCCCTCGGGCAGGGTCCACCAACTGCGGCAGAAGCACAGGCATGAACAGCGCGCGCTTCTCGGGCATCGCCTCACACCCCCTAGAAGTACATCGGCTCACGGCGCAGCAGCCTGCCGCGCCCCTGCTCCCCCACAAACTGCCCGTCCCGCACCTGCACCTTACCCCGCACCGTCACCACGCTGGGCCTCCCATCGATCTCGAAGCCCTCAAAGCCGTTGTAATCGTTGTTGACGTGCTGGGTGCGGGCCGAGATGGTGCCGCGGTAGTGGGGGTCGTAGACCACCAGGTCGGCGTCGGAGCCCACCGCGATGGTGCCCTTGCGGGGGAAGAGCCCGAAGAGCTTGGCGGCCTTGGTGCTGGCCGCGTCCACGAAGCGGTGCAGGTCCAACTGGCCCCGGCTCACCCCGTAGGTGTAGAGCAGGTTGACCCGGTCCTCGATGGCCGGGATGCCGTTGGGGATTTTGGTGAAGTCGCCCTCCCCCATCCGCTTCTGCTCGGTGTCGAAGGGGCAGTGGTCGGTGCCCACGGTGTCGATGAAGCCCATGGCCAGCGCGTCCCACAGGGCCTTCTGGTTGCGCTTGTCGCGCAGGGGCGGCGACATGATGTACTTCATGGCCTCCACCCCGCCCCGCTCGGCGTAGGTCTTGTCCAACAGGAAGTGCGGGATCACCGACTCGATGTAGAGGGGAACCCCCCTCGACTTGGCGGCCATGGCCGCGTCCAGGGCCGGTTTGCAGGAGAGGTGCACCACATAGCCGGTGGCCCCGGTGGCCTCGAGGAAGGTGGCGAAGCGGTGGGTCCCCTCGGCCTCCACCGCCTCGGGGCGGCTGGGCTCGTGCCACTCGGGGCCGGTCTTGCCCTCGGCCAGCAGGCTCTGCTGCAAGCGCCCCACCAGCTCGGCGTTCTCGCAGTGCGCGGTGACGATGACCCCTAGCTCCTTGGCCAGCCGCAGGGTCTGGTACATCTCCCCGTCGTCCACGCCGAAGAAGTTCTTGTACGACAGGAAGATCTTGAAGGAGTTGATCCCGTCTTTGACGATTTCGCGCAGCTGGGCCTCGGTCCGGTCGTCGAACTTCGTCACCGACATGTGGAAGGTGTAGTCGCACGCACTTTGCCCCTCGGCCCGGCTCTTCCACAGGTGGTAGCCCTCCAAGGCGTCGTCGCCCCGCGAAGGGCAGCACATCTCGATGTAGGTGGTGGTACCCCCCACCAAGGCCGCGATGCTGCCGGTCTGGTGGGTGTCCTTGGCGAAGGTCGCCATGAAGGGCAGGTAGATGTGCACGTGGGGGTCGATGAAGCCCGGGAAGACGTACTGGCCCGTCGCGTCGATGACCTCGGTGCCGGGGGGGGCCTCGAGGTCCCGCCCGATGCGGGTGACCGTCTCGTCCTCCACGTAGATGTCGGCCTTGTAGCGGGAGTCGGCGGTGACGATTTCGCCGTTTTTGAT
>PSML01000033.1:0-23361 GCA_040290145.1 Meiothermus sp.
GGAAGGTCTGCGTTTTGCCATCCGTGAGGGCGGGCGTACCGTCGGTGCGGGCGTCGTGACCAAGATCTTGGAGTAAATCTGGTCCCCCGGCTGGACGGGCCAAAGAAGGTGAACGTATGGCTAGCGATGTCCGCATCAAGATCCTCCTGGAGTGCACCGAGTGCAAGCGCCGCAACTACGCCACTGAGAAAAACCGGCGCAACAGCACCGGCAAGCTCGAGCTGCGCAAATACTGCCCCTGGGACAAGAAGCACACCGTCCACAAGGAAGTCAAAGTCTAATGGCTGAGAAGAGCGAACTCACCCCCCGGCGGAGCTTCCCCCAGCGCGTGGTGAACTACTTCCGCGAGTCTCGGGCGGAGCTTTCCCGGGTCACCTGGCCCACCCGCCAGGAGATCGTCCAGTCCACCGAGGTCGTCCTGCTGGTGACGGTTTTTTTCATGGTGGTATTGGGGCTTTACGACCTGGTGTTCCGCAACCTGATCAGCCTCATCAACAGGTAAGGCAGGCGGGCTTATGAGCATCGAATGGTACGCCGTCCACACCTATGTAGGGTACGAGGACAAGGTCAAGGCCAACCTCGAGAAGCGGGTCGCCGCCCTCAACATGGGTAACCTGATCTACCAGGTGCTGATCCCCACCGAGGAGGTGGTCGAGCACCGCGAGGGCGGCAAGAAGGATGTGGTGCGGCGCAAGCTCTTCCCGGGCTACGTCTTCGTGCAGATGGACATGGGCGACGACCCGGCCGAGGTCAACGAGGCCTGGGAGGCGGTGCGGGGCACCCCCGGCGTGACCGGGTTCGTCGGCACCGCCACCCGCCCGGTTCCCCTGACCCCCGACGAGGTGCAGCACATCCTCGAGGTGAGCGGGCTGGCCGGGAAGAAAGAGGCCCCCAAGCCGCAGGTCTCCTTCAAAGAGGGCGACGTGGTGCGGGTGGTAAGCGGCCCCTTCGCCGACTTCACCGGGGCGGTGGGCGAGGTCAACCTCGAGCGCCAGAAGGTCAAGGTGCTGGTCAGCATCTTTGGGCGCGAGACCCCGGTGGAACTCGATTTTGCCCAGGTCGTTCGCGCCTAGCGCGGGACCCCGGGATCCATCAGCAGTGGAAGGCACCAAGGCGATAACACCTCGAATTTAGAGGGAGCCTGAAGGAGAACAAATGAAGAAGATCAACGCCATCGTCAAACTCCAGCTTCCGGCTGGGAAAGCCACCCCCGCGCCGCCGGTGGGCCCGGCCTTGGGTCAGCACGGCGCGAACATCATGGAGTTCGTCAAGCAGTTCAACGCGGCCACCGCCAACATGGGTGACGCCATCGTGCCGGTGGAGATCACCATCTTCTCCGACCGTAGCTTCACCTTCATCACCAAGACCCCGCCCGCTTCGTACCTGATCCGCAAGGCCGCGGGGATCGAGAAGGGCAGCCAGAAGGCCGGCCGCGAGAAGGCCGGGAAGATCACCTGGGAGCAGTGCATCGCCATCGCTAAGCAGAAGATGCCGGACATGAACGCTACCGACCTCGAGGCCGCCGCCCGCATGATCGCTGGCTCGGCCCGTTCGATGGGCCTGGAAGTGACGGGGGTGCCCCATGCCTAAGCACGGTAAGCGCTACCGGGCCTTGCTGGAGAAGATCGACACCCACAAGGTCTACTCCATCGAGGAAGCGGCTAAGCTCATCCCCGAGATCAAGTCGGCCCGCTTTGACGAGACCGTCGAGGCCCACATCAAGCTCGGTATTGACGCCAAAAAGTCCGACCAGAACGTGCGCTCGACGGTGGCCCTGCCCCACGGTACGGGCCGCACCGTGCGGGTGCTGGCCATCGCCAAGGGCGACAAGATCATCGAGGCGAGGGATGCCGGGGCCGATATCGCCGCCGGCGAGGAGATCATCCAGGAGATCCTGGCGGGCCGCTCCGACTTCGATGCGGTGGTCGCGACGCCCGATGTGATGGGCGCGGTGGGCTCCAAGCTAGGCCGGGTGCTCGGCCCCAAGGGCCTGCTGCCCAACCCCAAGGCCGGGACGGTGGGCTTCAACATCGCCGAGATCGTGCGCGAGATCAAGGCCGGTCGCATCGAGTTCCGCAACGACAAGACGGGGGTCGTACACGCCCCTATCGGTAAGGCCAGCTTCACCCCGGACAAGATCGCCGAGAACCTGCGGGCCTTCATCCGGGCGGTGGAGGGGGCCAAGCCCGAAAGCGCCAAGGGGACCTTCCTGCGCACCGTCTACATCACCACCACGATGGGCCCCTCGATCCGGGTGAACCCCTATGCCTAAAACCCCCGCTACCCACCCCACGGCGGGGCGGGCAGCGCTTTTATCCGGCTCGCCCTGGCAGGTATCCGTGAGGATCATCGGCTCCCTCCTGGTGGCCCTGGGCATGGCCTGGGCGGCCCCCTTCCTCGGGGTCAAGGACTCGAGCCCCCAGCTCGAGCGCTTCCAGCAGACCCCGTTCTGCCGAACCTATGGCTGCAAGTTCCAGGCCCGGGTAGTGGACGATCCTCTCCTCAACGTGGTGAAGTACCACTTCGACCTCACCCGGCTGGGCGGGGCGGTACAGGTCGAGACCCTGGGGGGGGAGGTCATCGGGCTCGAGATGAACCTGGTGCGAAAGAGCCTATCCCCCCGCGATCTAGAGGGCATGGCCGCGATGGTCACGCTGGCCGCGGGCCGCCCGGTCAAGTACGACTACGCCCGCCTCTGTCGCAATAAGGCGCCGGGAAAGCCCCAAGACTCGGGCAAGATCGCGGGGTTCTTGCTCCAGGTCAACTGCTACCGCTCCCCTGGCCCCAGGGAGAGCACCTGGGAGTACCTGGCCAAGGCCTGGCTACCGGGCTAGAGGGCTCGGCCGGCAGCTCAAAGCTCAGTGCGCACCTGCCACAGCTCGGGGAAAAGCACGGTCTCGAGGGCCTTTTTCAAATACCCTACCCCCGCCGTGCCCCCGCTGCCGCGCTTGTGTCCGATCATCCGCTCGACCGTGACCAGGTGGTTGAAGCGCCAGCGGCGGAAGTTGTCCTCCACGTCGATGAGCTTTTCCGCCAGGTAGTAGAGGTCCCAGTGCTCGAGCGGGTTGCGGTAGACAGTGAGCCAGGCCTGGCGCACGGCTTCGCTCGGTTCGTAGGGTTTGGCGTAATCGCGCCCCAGGATTTCCTCGGGAACCGGGAGGCCCCGTTTGGCCAGAAGCCAAAGCGCGAGGTCGTAGAGGCTGGGGGCGTTCAGCGCGTCTTCTAGGAGCCCGTAGTGCTGGGGCCGGTGCTGGTGGGGGCGCAGCATGAAAGGGTTCTTGTTGCCCAGCAGGAACTCGATGAGGCGGTACTGGTGGGACTGGAAGCCCGAGGCCTGCCCGAAGCTCGAGCGGAACTCGAGGTAATCGGAGGGGGTCATGGTCTTGAGGACCTCCCAACTGGCGGCCATCTGCTCCTGGGCCCGGCAGACCCGGGTGAGCCCCTTGAGGGCGGGGTCGATGGTGTCTTGCTCCAAGAGCTGCATCGCGCCCCTTAGCTCGTGGATCAGGAGCTTCATCCACAGTTCCTGGACGTGGTGGATCACGATGAAGAGCATCTCGTCGTGGGCCTTGGTGAGGGGCTGCTGCGCGGCGAGGAGGGTCTCGAGGTGGAGGTAATCCCCGTACGAGAGCGAGTGGCGAAAGTCGGTGTAGGCTCCCTGGTAAACCCTTTCCTCTTTCATCTCCCCTCCTGCCACAGCCGCCGCCAGACCTTCTCGGGCGTGAGCGGCATGTCCAGGTGCTTGATGCCCAGCGCATCCATCACCGCGTTGACCACCGCCGGGGTAGCCCCGATGGCCCCAGCCTCGCCGATCCCCTTGACCCCCAGCGGGTTGGTGGGGGAGCGGGTGTTGCCGCGGTGGGCCTCCACCCACACCATCTGGTCGGCGCGGGGGAGGTTGTACTCGAGGAAGCTGGTGCTCTGGTTCTGCCCGACCTCGTCGAAGCGGATGCCCTCATACAGGGCCTGGCCGATGCCCTGAGCGACCCCACCCTGCTGCTGCCCCTCGACCAGCAGGGGGTTGACCACCACCCCCACGTCGTCGAGGGCCACGTAGCGCAGCACCCGCACCTCCCCGGTCTCCCGGTCCACCTCGACCAAGGCCAGGTGAGCCCCGAAGGGGTAGTTGGCCTCGCGCAGGGAGAAGGTGGCCTGGCCCTCGAGCCCCGGCTCCAGGTCCGGGGGTAGCTTACGCGGGTTGTAGGCCGTCTGGACGATCTGCTCGAGGCTTACCCGGCGGTCGGTGCCCCGCACCCCCCAGCCCCCCTCGCCCAGTTCGACGTCCTCGGGGGCGGCCTCGAGCAGGTGAGCAGCGATGCGCCGCACCTTCTCGGCCACCTTCTCGGCTGCGTTCAGGATGGCCGAGCCCCCCACCGACAGCGTGCGGCTCCCCGCCGTGCCCATGCCGTAGGGGATGGCCAGGGTATCGCCTTGGACGATCTGGATGCGCTCGAGGGGGATGCCCAGCCGCTCGGCCACGATCTGGGCGAACCCGGTCCCGGCCCCCTGCCCGTGGGGCGAGGTGCCGGTGAAGACCACCGCGCTGCCGTCGGGGTTGAGCCGCACCCCGCCGGTGTCCCAGCCGTAGCCGGTGATCTCCACGTAAGTGGTGAGCCCGATCCCCAGCAAGCGGCCCTCGGCCCGGGCCCTGGCCTGAAAGGCCCGCAGGGCGGGGTAATCGGCGAGCTCGAGCAGATGCCGCAGGGTCTCGGGGTAGGCCCCGCTGTCGTACTTGGCCCCGGTCAGGGTCTTGTAGGGGAAGGGCCCGCGGATGAGGTTTTTGAGCCGCAGCTCGGCGGGGTCGAGGCCCAGCTCGCGGGCGGCCATGTCCACCAGGCGCTCGAGGTAGTAGGTGGCCTCGGGCCGGCCCGCACCCCGGTAGGCCCCGGTGGGGGTGGCGTGGGTGTAGACCGAGACCAGCTCCAGGTCCACCGCCGGGATCTCGTAGGGCCCTTGCAACATGAGGATGGTGCCGGGGGCGTTGCCCAGGGTGGTCTCGAGGATATAGGCCCCCAGGTCGGCCACCACCCGGCCCCGCAGCCCCAGGATTTTTCCCTCCTGGTCCAAGGCCATCTCCAGGTCGGCCACCTGGGCCCGCCCGTGCACCGTCGCCACGAAGCTCTCGGCGCGGCCCTCCACCCACTTGACCGGCTTCCCGAGCTTCCGCGCCAGGTAGGCCACCAGGATCTCCTCGGGGTAGACGTTGATCTTGGCCCCGAAGGCCCCGCCCACGTCGGGGGTGATGACCCGCACCTGGTTCTCGGCCAGCGCCAGGGCCTCGGCTACGGCGCTCCTCAGGTCGTGGGGCATCTGGGTACTGGACCAGACCGTGAGGGCCTGGTGCACCCCGTCCCAGGCGGCCAGCACGCCGCGTGGCTCCATCGGGGCGGGGGCCAATCGCTGCTGCACCATTCGCGCCCCCACCACCTTGTGGGCCCTGGAAAAAGCCCCCTCCACGTCCCCGGCGGAGGTCTTGCGCTCCAAGGCTCGGTTGGTGCCGAGATCGGGGTGGACCAGGGTGCGATCCTCGAGCGCCTCCAGCGGGTCGGGCACCGCCTCCAGGGCCTCATAGTCTACGGCCATGAGCCCCAGCGCGTCCTCGGCGGCCGCCCTGGAGACGGCCAGCACCGCTGCTACCGGCTGGCCGGTGTAGCGCACCTCCTCCTGGGCCAGCACCGGGTGCCGCACCACCTTGGCGTCCCGTCCCCCTGAGCCCGGGGCGTGGAGTTCGGGCAGGTCGGCGGCGGTGTAGACCGCGACCACGCCGGGCACCTGCCGGGCCTCTTCCGTGGCAATTCCCCGGATCCGGGCGTGGGCGTAAAGGCTGCGCAAGAGCATCAGGTGCAGCGTGCCCTCGAGGGCCAGGTCGTCGAGGTAGGTCCCTTTCCCGGTGAGGAACTTGCCGTCCTCGAGCCTTTTCACCGGCTTGCCGATGTAGCGGCCATGGGTTTTGTTCTCCAGTGCGGTGGACATACGCCTTATATGCTATCGCTATATGGCCACCCACCGCTTCAAGCCCGACCACTATCACCACACCCTGGGCTCCCACACCCCGGTCTTGACCATTCAGCCCGGCGACACGGTAGTCACCACCTGCGTGGACGCCCGTGGCTTCGACGAGCACGACCAGCCCATCACCGCGCGCGGCAACCCCATGACCGGGCCCTTCTTCATCCAGGGGGCGGAGCCCGGCGACACCCTGGTGGTCAAGCTGGAGAGGCTGCGCCCCAACCGGCGGCGCGGCTGGTCGGGGGTGTTGCTGGCCCCCAACGTGGTAGACCCCACCGACGCAGGCCGGCTAGCCCAGGCCGGGGGGTACTTGGTCTGGGACTGGAGGGTGGATGGCGAGGCCGCAACCGCTCGGCTCGAGCGTCCGGAAAGCCCCCTGCACGGCTTTGAACTCCAGCTCGAGCCCATGCTGGGCTGTTTCGGGGTGGCCCCCCAGGGTGGCCAGGCCATCTCCACCGCCACTTCCGGCCCCCACGGCGGGAACATGGACTACCGGGGGTTTCGCCAGGGGGTCACGGCCTATTTCCCGGTGTTCGTACCGGGGGCGCTTTTGTTTTTGGGGGATGGACACGCCTTGCAGGGCGATGGAGAGATCTGTGGAACCGGTATCGAGATCTCCATGGATGTACAGTTCAGCGTGGATCTGATCAAGGGACAGAAGATCGAGTGGCCGCGGGGCGAGGACGAGGCGTACATCTTCACCCTCGGCAACGCTCGCCCGCTGGACCAATGCGTGCAACACGCCACTTCGGAGATGCTGCGCTGGCTCGAGCAGCGGGGTTTGGATATCGCCCAGGCCTCCTTGCTGATGGGCCAGTGCGTGCGTTACGACCTGGGGAACATCTTCGACCCGGCCTACACCATGGTATGCAAGATGCCCAAAAGGCTGATCGGTAGCCCTTAATTCACCTCGAGGGCGTAGACCAGATGGCCCACCTGGCGCAGCACCAGCCGCAGCGTGTCATCCCCGCGCCGGATACGCAGCTCCTCTAGGGCCGGGGTGGGCTGGTAGCGCCCGTCCAAGATCTGCCAGCCGCCC
This sequence comes from Meiothermus sp., assembly GCA_040290145.1. Classification (GTDB taxonomy): domain Bacteria; phylum Deinococcota; class Deinococci; order Deinococcales; family Thermaceae; genus Allomeiothermus. Next base: position 7,049 of record PSML01000033.1, read on the forward strand.
ACCCGGAGCTGTTCACGCAGGTACTGGCGCAACTCCTCGAAGGAGGCTGCGCTCTGGAAGCGGCTCTCGCTCTGCCGCCCGGCGTAGCGCTGGGCCAGCAGGGTGCTGCCGGGGTAGGCGGCCAGGGGCAGATAGCTCGAGAGTAGGGGAGCGCCCGCGCTGTTGCGCACCACCAGTAGGCCGGTCGCCACCACCACCCCGCCGGCTTGCGGGGAGGTCTGTTGGGGCGCACAGGCCGCGAGCAGGATCAATGGCCACAACCAGCGCATCTACATCAGTGTAAGGGGCCGAACCCCAGGACCAGATGAATCCCTTCTCATCCGTGGGTGCTAGATTGGTCGGCGTGAACCCCTTGGCGGACTGGCTTTTCGTGGTTTTGTGGTTGGTGGGGTTGCTGGGAACTTTCGTTCCCATCCTTCCAGCGACCCTTATCATCTTAGGGGCAGCCCTGCTGCACGAGCTGCTGGTGGGATTCTCCGAGCTCTCCCGGGGGGCGTGGATCGGGTTGGTGGGGCTGACGGCCCTGGTTTTCCTGGTGGATAACCTGGCCGGGCTGGTGGGGGCACGGCGCTACGGGGCCTCTCGAGGGGGGGTTTGGGGTGCTTTCGTGGGGGGGCTGCTGGGGATTTTCATCGTTCCCCCGCTGGGGCTTTTTGCCATGCCATTCGTAGGGGCCTGGGTGGGTGAGGTGGTGACGGGCCGCTCCGCCTCGGCCGCGCTCAACGCCGCCTGGGGCACGGTGGTGGGGATGTTCGCCGGGATGCTGGGGAAGTTCCTGATCCATCTGGCCATGGGCATCTTGGTGTTGCGGGCCATCTTTTAGGGGGGTTGGAATGGCGGACGAATCCAGCTACGTGCTCCTCTCTCGTCGGGGCTGTCACCTTTGCGAAGACGCCGAGGAGGCCCTCCGGGCGGCCGCCTTACCCTTTGAATGGCGTGACGTGGACGCCGATCCGGGCCTGCGCAGCTACGCTTTTCGGGTTCCGGTGTTGCTGTATGGGGGAAGGGTGGTTCTAGAAGGGCCGATCACCCAGGATAAACTGAGGGGAGCGTTGGACCGGATAGAGGAGTGTTGATATGGACCCTACCATGATCGAGATCGGGCCGTTCCGTATAGCCTGGTACGGCTTTTTCCTGACCGTGGCGATCTTTGCGGGCTTCGAGATCGCCAAGCGCATCCTCAAGCGCTGGAACCTCGACCCCAGCCAGTTCGAGCAGGCCGCCTTCTGGGCGGTGGTATGGGGAGTGATCGGGGCCCGGATAGGCTATGTCCTCACCAGCCCCAGCGAGTTCGTGCATAATCCGGTGGAGGCCCTTTATATCTGGCGCGGTGGGCTCTCCTTTCATGGGGCCATGGTCGGCGGGGTGCTGGCCTTTTACTACTATTACCGCCGCTACGGTTACCCTATGCCAGCCTATCTGGACGCGTCCATGCCGGGGGTCGCTATCGGCATCATGGCCGGGCGGCTGGGGAATTTCATGAACGGCTCGGATACGGTCGGCCGCCTCACCAACCTCCCCATCGGCTTCACCTGGCCGCAAAGCGCCCCCGGTTTTCCTGGAATTTGTAAATCCACCCACAACCTGGCCTTTGGCGGCTGTTTGGGCGAGATCGTGCGGGGGCCGGTGCACCTCACCCAGTTCTATGGACTCCTGATCGGTTTGGTGCTGCTCTTTTTGTCTTTTCACTGGATCCGCCAGAACCGGCCTTTCGGCTACGTGTTCTGGCAGTTCGTGTTGTGGTATAGCGTGCTCCGCTCGGTGTTCGAGGAGACTTTCCGGCTCAACCCCCTGTGGTGGCGGGTCTACGAAAATGACCAGATCGGCATCGGGTTCTTCACCGCGACCCAGCTCATCTCCATCCCCCTCATCATCCTGGCCATGGTCATGCTGCGCCGCTGGCCCAAGGGTGAACGCCAGCCGGCTTCGGTGGCGGTCCCAAAGGCCAAGGTCAGGCCAAAGGGGAGGGGCTGAGCGCCCTTACATCTCTCCCCCGGTAGGGGTAGACTGAGCGTTTGGATATGAGCATGGGTCATGCCGTCGTGATCTTGGCTGCGGGCCTGGGTACCCGCATGAAGTCCAAGCTTCCTAAGGTGCTCCACCCGCTACTGGGCAAGCCGATGGTGGCCTACGTGGTGGAGACCGCCCTCCAGAGCGGGGCTGAGCGGGTGGTGGTGGTGCTCGGTCACGGGGCTGACGAGGTGCGCCGGGCCCTCCAGGATTACCCGGTGGAGTACGCGGTTCAGGAGCCCTTACTGGGTACCGCCCATGCCCTCATGCAAGCCCGTCCTCTGCTGGAGGATTTCCCCGGTCCCATCGTGCTGCGGCAGGGGGACACCCCGCTGGTGCGCGCCGAGACCATCACCGAGCTGGTGCGCTCGCTCGAGACCTCGGACCTGGTGCTCCTCACCGTAAGGATGGCGGACCCCACCGGAATGGGCCGCATCATCCGCGACGGCGACGGTGAGATCATCGCCAACGTCGAGGAAAAAGATGCCAACCTGGCCCAGCGCGCCATCAAAGAGGTGAATGCCGGAGTCTATGCCTTTGGCCAGGACGTGTGGGCGGCGCTGGAGGGGGTCGACAACCGCAACGCCGCGGGGGAGTATTACCTGCCGGACTTGATCCGGGTCTACCGAGCTATGGGCAAACGGGTCAAAGGCCTCGAGTCCAGAGACCCCAGCGAGCTTTTGGGGGTCAACACCCGCTCCCAACTGGCCCAGGCGGAGGCCATCTTGCTGGCGCGGCTGCGGCAGCACTGGATGGACCGGGGCGTGCGCATGATCCAGCCCGAGACCATCTACCTCGAGCCCAGCGTGGAACTGGCCCCCGACGTGACCCTCTGGCCGGGGGTGATCCTGCGCGGGGCGACCAAGATCGGGGAGGGCTGCGAGATCGGGGCCTACTCGGTGCTCACCGACATGGAGCTCGAGCCCGGCGTTACCCTGCGCCCGAACGTGGTGGCGGAAAGGTCCCTCATCCAGAGCGGGGCCGATGCCGGGCCTTTTGCCCGCTTTAGGGCAGGGGTGGTGCTGGAGGAGGGGGTGCACGTCGGCAACTTCGTGGAGATGAAGAATACCCGGATGCGTCGGGGGGCCAAGGCCGGGCATGTGGCCTACCTGGGCGACGCCGAGATCGGCGAGGGCTCCAACATCGGGGCTGGGACCATCACCGCCAACTACGATGGAAAGCAAAAACACCGCACCATCGTGGGGCGGGGAGTATTCATCGGCTCCAACACCACCCTCATCGCCCCCATCAAGATCGCCGATGGAGCCTACGTGGCGGGGGGGAGCGCCCTCAACCAAGATGTCCCCGAGGACGCCCTGGCCATCGCCCGTGAGCGCCAGCGCAACATCGAAGGCTATACCCGGCGCAAGCGGGGCCGAGCCGACTGAGCGCCCCTTGGACCGATCGGGAGGCCGTATTCATTTGTAATTCAGCAAGCGGGGTACACTTTAGCTTAGGAGAGAGCCATGAACCTGGGAATGCCTGAGATCTTGATCATTCTGGTCGTAGCCCTGTTGCTCTTTGGGCCACGCAAGCTGCCCGAGCTGGGCCGTAGCCTGGGCCAGTCCATTCGCGAGTTCAAGCGGGGGGCCCAGAGCATCCGCGAGGAGTTCGAGAGCACGGCGAACCTGGATGAGAAGCCCAAGCCCGCCACCACCCCCGCCGTCAAGCCAGAAGAGTCCGCCCCCGAGAACAAATCTTAGCCTATGCGCGAAGCACCCTTGATGGAGCACCTCGAGGAGCTGCGCTCGAGGATCATCTGGGCTCTGGTGGCCTGGGGGGTGATGACCGGGGTGGCTTTCACGTTCCGGGTGCAGCTGCTGGACTGGCTCAAGAGGCCGCTGGACGCCTTCAACGCCACCAGCAACATCAAAGCCGAACTGATTGTCCTCAACATCACCGAACCCTTTCTCACCGCCTTCAAGGTGGCGGCCTTTGGCGGTTTAGCCTTCGCCCTGCCCTTTATCGTCTATCAGATCTGGGCCTTCATCGCCCCTGGGCTTTACGATCACGAACGGCGCCTGGCGGTTCCCTTTTTGCTCGGGGCGGGTTTTAGCTTTGCGGCGGGGGCGGTGTTCTCGTATTTTGTGCTGCTTCCCTTCGCGGTGCCGTTCTTGCTGGGTTTTTTGGGCGATGTGGTGACCCCGCAGATCTCCATCGGCATGTACATGGGCCAGATGCTGGCCTTCATGGGGCTGATGGGCCTGTTGTTCGAGATGCCGGTGGTGAGCTATCTGCTGGCCCGCCTGGGTTTCCTCACCAGCCGCTTCTTGATCAGCAACTGGCGCATTGCCATCGTGCTGCTCATCACCCTGGCGGCGGTGATTACGCCCACCGTGGACGTGGTTAACCTGACCCTGGTGGCGCTGCCGCTGTTGCTGCTGTACTGGATCTCGATCTTCTTGGTGAAGTGGGCCGAGCGCTCGAGGCCCAAGGGGATCGAAGAGACCGCGGCCTGAGATCTTCTGCTGCGGTCGCCCCTGGGTAGGGCCACTTAAGATGTTCCTGTGAGGCTTCAACGCTATTTCGTCACCGGATTGCTGGCCCTGCTGCCGCTGGCGGTCACCGTTTACGTGCTGGTGTGGGTCTACAACTCCTCGGCGGGGATCATCACCCGCTTCCTCGAGTTCATCCGGGTGCAGCCCCCTGGCTGGCTCCTGCCGCTGCTGCCCATCCTGGGGATCCTGGTGACCCTGTTTTTGATCCTGCTGATCGGGCTCCTGGCGGGCAATTACGTGGGGCGGGTGCTGATCGGGGTGGTTGACCGCAGCATGAAGTCCATCCCGCTGGTGCGCGAGGTGTACAACGCCGTCCAGCAGATCTCCCAAACCCTCCTGGGCCAGCCCGAGGTGCAGTTCCAGCGGGCCGCCCTCATCGAGTACCCGCGCAAGGGGCTCTATACGCTTTGTTTCGTGGCCAACCCCAACGTGAACCACCAGCTCCCCCCGTTGCCCGATGGCTTCACCGTGGTGTTGGTGCCCACCAGCCCGGTTCCGGCTTCAGGCATGGCCATCATCGTACCCAGCGAGGACGTCATCCCGCTCGAGATCAGCATCGAAGACGCCCTTAAGTACGTGGTCTCGGGTGGGTTTATCCTCCCCCCCGAAAAGGCCAACCGCCTCAGAGCTACTTCAAGCCCTGAGCGTCCGGAGGCTTGACCTCGGCCCCAGCCCGCTGGGCCTCTGCCAGATAGGCGCACAACGAGGTCATATCCTTGAAATACCGGGTTACGCCCCCGTGGACGGGCCGCACCGAGGCCCGCAGTTTATCGTCCACCTGCCACAACCGCACGACGAGCACCACTGGCTTTGGGCGCATACTCTCTACCACCGGGCGCGTCGCTCATCTTTGCGACTGCGCTAGGGTCAGCGTATCAGGCCGGGTGTTAATTCGGCGTTACGGGCTTAGGGGGATCGGGGGGTCTGGGCCAAGCCCGGGTAGTTTTTAGGGAACAGCCCGCGCTCGAAGGCGGCCTTGGAAAGCTCCTCGCGGAAGTTGGGGTGGGCGATCTCGATGAGCGCCTGGGCCCGCTCCCGCAGGGACCTGCCGAAGAGTTCGGCCACCCCATACTCGGTCACCACGTAGTGCACGTCGGCGCGGGTGGTCACCACTCCGGCCCCGGACTTGAGCAGGGGGGTGATTCGGGAGAACATCCCGTTCTTCCCCGAGGAGGGTAGGGCGATGATCGGCCTCCCCCCGTTGCTGGCCGCCGCACCCCGGATAAAGTCGAGCTGGCCGCCGAAGCCGGAGTAGATTCGGGTCCCGATGGAGTCCGCGCAGACCTGCCCGGTGAGGTCTACCTCCAGGGCCGAGTTGATGGCGATCATCTTGTCGTTGCGGGCCACGTTGAAGGGATTGTTGACCCAGTCGGCAGGGCGCAGCTCAAAGAGGGGGTTGTTGTGCACGAAGCGGTATAGCCGCTCGGAGCCCAGGACGAAGGTTCCCACCACCTTGCCCGGCAACAGGGTCTTTTTGATCCCGGTCACCAATCCGCGCTCGAGCGCTTCCATCACCCCGTCGGAGATCATCTCGGTGTGGATGCCCAGGTCCTGGCGGCCCTCGAGGTTGGCCAGCACCGCGTCGGGGATAGCCCCGATGCCCATCTGCAGGGTGCAGCCGTCGTCAATCAAATCGGCCACATATTTGCCGATGCGGGCTTCGACCTCGCCGAAGGGGTCGCGCGGCAGGGTTGGCAGCAGCATGTCCACCTCCACGAAGGCCGCAAACTTGGAGACGTGGACGAAGGTATCGCCCAGGGTGCGGGGCATCTGCGGGTTGACCAGGGCGATCACCCGCTGGGCGTTCTCCACGGCTCCTTTGGCCGCGATGATCTCCACCCCCAGGCTCACGAAGCCGAACTCGTCGGGCGGCGAGACCTGCACCAGGGCGAAGTCCAGCGGCAGCACCCCGCGCTTGAACAGCCAGGGGATCTGGTGCAACGAGACCGGCACGTAGTCGGCCCGGCCAGAGTTCACCGCCTCCCGATCGGTAGGGCCGACGAAGAGCGAGCGGCGGCGGAAGTGGCCTTCCATCTCGGGGGCCAGAAAGGGGTCGGGTCCAAGCTGGAGCACATGGACCAACTCGACGTTTTGTAGCTCATCCTTGCGGGCCGCCAGGGCTTGGAGCAGCGGGGTGGGGGTGGCCGCGTTGCCCGAGACGAAGACCCTGGAGCCGCTCTGGATGAACCCAGCGGCGTCCTCCAGGCTCACCAGCCTGGAGCGGTACAGCTTGCTAACCTCGCTTGACCTCAGGGCTTTTCCGGTACGGGTGGTCTCCATGCCTCCATTAGACCTCATTCCAAGCGGAAAATGTCCCAGCAAACCACCCTCAGCCATACAGATCCGCCCTCGAGGGCGGAAGCTCCACCCGTCCCTCCGCCCCCGGCTTCGCCAGCAGGCTCTGGTGGATCGAGAGGTGCCCGTAGGCGAACTGGTGGGCCGAGCCCGCCAGATAGAGCCGCCACAGCCTGGCCCGCTCGAGCCCCACCTCTTCCACCGCCTCCTGGAAGCGGGCCTCGAGGTTGGCTCTCCACAGGCGCAAGGTGCGGGCGTAGTGCTCGCGCAAGTCCTCCACGTCGCGCACCTCGAACCCGCTGGATTCGGCGGCCTGGAGGTTCTGCCACAGGGGCAGAATTTCCCCGTCGGGGAACACATAGCGGCGCATGAACTCGCCGGAAGCCGCCCAGGGCGGGGTTTTGGGCGGAACCGGCCCTTTGGTGATGACGTGGTGCATGAACAACCCGCCCGGCCTGAGGTGTTCCCAAACCGCCTGGAAGTAGCGCCCCAGGTTCTCGTGCCCCACGTGCTCGGCCATCCCCACGCTGGCGGCTTTGTCGAAGGTCCCTGCAAGGTCGCGGTAGTCGAGGGCCTCGATGCATACCCGATCCTCGAGCCCCGCCGCTTTGACCCGCCGCCGGGCCTCCTCGAGCTGGGCATCGGAGAGGGTGATGCCCAGGGCCTCTACCCCGTAGCGCTCCGCCGCGTAGAGCACCAGCCCGCCCCAGCCGCAGCCCACGTCCAGCAAGCGCTCGCCGGGCTGGAGGCGGAGTTTCCTGCAGATGTGCTCGAGCTTGGCCTCCTGGGCCTGATCCAAGGTCTCCTGACCGGTGGGGAAGTAGGCACACGAATACACCATCCGCCGGTCCAGCCACAGCCCGTAGAAGCGGTTGGAGAGGTCGTAGTGGTGCTGGATGGCCCCTCGGTCGCGGGTTTTGGAGTGGGGCCGCCCGCGCAGCATGGCCGCCAGTTGGGGCAGGGTCTGGGTTTTGCCGAGCCCGGCCCACTTTGGCAGAGGGGGCAGCTCGAGGCGTTCCACCGCGGCCAGCACCGCCTCCAAGTCCCCCTCGATCTCGAGATCCCCCCGCGCATAGGCCTCGCCCAGGGCCAGGTCCAGCGGCAGGCTGAGCCGCTCGAGGAGGCGCGGGTTGATCACCAGGGTGGCCCGTGGCGCTTGGGTGGCCGGCCAAAAGTGTTCCCCTATGCGCACCGCGAAAGCCCGCTCGCGCGGCAGGACGCTATTCAACCACCGCAGGGCGGGGGGAGCCTCCCGGATCCTGCCCACCATATCCCTAAGATAGTACGCCGGGCCACAAAAGGATAGGATGGCCGATGGGGTGATTTCGTCTGAGCAGCTTGGGGCGTTAGGATTGGAGGTGGAGCGATGGAGGAGGGCTTTTTAGCTACAGGCTCGGCCAGGCTGTACTACCAGACCGGCGGCCAGGGGGTTCCGGTGGTCTTCCTGCACGGCTTCGGGCTGGACTGCCGGATGTGGAGACCCCAGTTCGGGACCTTGGCCCAATCCTTCCGGGTGATCCGCTACGACCTGCGGGGTTACGGCCGTTCTTCCTTGCCGGAGGGGCCTTACGCGCACAGCGACGATCTGCTGGAGCTATTGCACCATCTGGGGGCCCTGCCCGCTCATTTGGTGGGCCTTTCCATGGGGGGGCAGTTGGCCTTGCGCTTGGCCCTCACCCACCCCCAGGCGGTCCGTTCGCTGGTGCTGGCGGATAGCGCCCTCGACGGCTACCGCTGGTCGGTGGAGTGGCAGGAGCGCTGGCGGGGGATCCTCGAGGCTGCTCGAGCGGGCGACCTCGAGGAGGCCAAAAGGCGATGGCTCCGCCACCCCCTCTTCGCCCCGGCGCTCGAGCACCCCCCCCTCGCCGCCAGCCTGACCGAGCAGATCGGCGATTATTCCGGCTGGCACTGGGTCCACCGGGACCCCGACGGGGTGCCTAGCCCGCCGGCTTTGGAGCGTCTCGAGCAGGTCGCTCAGCCGGCTTTGGTGGTGGTGGGTGAGCGCGACCTGGCGGATTTTCAGGCGATCGCCCATATCCTGGCCGGCAGGCTACCCAACGCTCGCAAAGTGGTCATTCCGGGAGCCGGGCACATGGCTAACCTAGAGGCTCCGGATCCCTTCAACCGGGAGGTTCTGGGGTTTTTGCGCCGGGTGAGCCAAGGATCCTTGCGGAGGGAGGAGTAGCCGCCCCTAGAGCCGCACGGGTTCTTTGCTCTGGGCCGATTGGTAAGCGGCCAGGGCCACCCTTAGCGCTTGGTAGCCGTCGTTCCAGGTCACCGAGGGTGACCGCTGCTCGCGGATGCTGGTGACAAACTCCTCGAGCATACCCCGGTTGGGATCGGGGCCAAACCCCACCCAGCTCGGGTTGCGCGGGGCACCCCGGGCGTAAAGCGTCAGGTATTGGGCAAAAGCGTCCAACACCAACGCCCCGCGCTCGCCCACGATCTCCATCTTCAGGTGACCCCAGCGGGGGTACCAGGTGGGGCGGCTCCAGGAGCAGTCGATGCTGGCCTGCACCCCGTTGGAGAGGGCGACCAAGAGCAGCCCGGCGGTGTCTACGTCCACCTCGCCGGGGTAAAAGAGGTTGTCCACCTCGGCGTAGACCTCGGCGACCTCGGCCCCGAAGCACCAGCGCAGCAGGTCGGCCAGGTGGACCACGTGATCCATCACCGCCCCGCCCCCGGCCAACTCCCCATCGGCGAACCAGGACCGGTGCGCCCTGGGGATCTCCGAGTGGTTGATCCCGTTCACCCCGTACACCCGGCCCAGCTGCCCCTGCTGGATCTGGGCGCGGATGTTTTGCACGGAGGGAGCAAAACGCATGGGGAAGGCGGTCATGAACTGCACCCCGTGGCGTTCGCAGGCTTGGCGCATGGCCTGGGCGTCCTCGAGGCTGGCCTCAATGGGCTTCTCGCACAGAATCGCGCACCCGGCCTGGGCGGCCATCTCCACCAGCTCACGGTGCCGGGCATTCTCCGAGCAGACCACCACCCCGTCTAGCCCCTCGGAAAGCAGCTCCTGGTGTCGTGGATACCACCTGAGCCCGTACTCCGCGGCGTAATGCCGACCCTCTTCGGCATTCTCGTGGGAAAACCCGACCAGCTCGACCCCAGGAATCGTCCGCAGGCCGGCCTGATACCCCTCGGCGTGCAGGTGAGCGAAGGAAAGGATCCCGATGCGCATATGGCCTCACAGATGGACGGGTTTGCCGGTGCGGATGGATTTCTTGGCGGCCAGGGCGATGCGCAGGGCCTCGAGGGCGTCCTGGGGGGTCACCGCGAAAGGCTCGCCGTTCACGATCGCGCGGTAAGCGTGGTTCAGCTCGAGGGCATAGGGGTCCTCTGCGAGCCCAGAGACCGGTAGACCCACCGCGGCAGCACCTCCCTCGCGGGTGAGCGTGAAGCTCCGCACCGGGGCCTGCCCGTCGGAGCTCCACTCGATGAGCCCATCGGTGCCGGAGAGGTCCAAGGCGGTGCGGAACACGCCGGGCGGGTAAGCCCAGCCCCCCTCGATGAGGGCCATGGGGCCCTCCTTGTGCCGCAGGATCACCTGAGCATACTGGCCGGGGCCGTCGGCGGCCTGATTCAACCGGGCAAAGACCCGCTCCACCTCACCCCCCAGCCAGCGGGCATAGTCGAAGTCGTGGATCATCAGGTCCACCACCATCCCGCCCGAGCGGGCCTCGTCGGCGTACCAGTTGTCCAGGGCTTTTTGCGGCAGGTAGGAGACCCGCTTGAGCCGCATCACCCCGAGCCTTCCGATCTGCCCCTTGGCCACCAGTTCGCGCGCGAGCCGGTATTGAGGGAAAAACCGCACCACCATCGCGACAAAAAGCCGTACCCCGGCCCCCTCGCAGGCGGTGATCATCTCCTGGGCATCCTCGACCGTGAGGGCCATGGGCTTCTCGCAGATCACGTGCCTGCGGGCCGCGGCGGCCCCCAAGACCATCTCTTTGTGCAGGTAGGTGGGCGCGCAGATATCTACGATGTCCACGTCGTTTAGGAGCGCCGGGTAGTCGTCGTAAACCCGCATCCCGTATTCGCCCGCGAGCCTTTGGGCCTGTTCCCGATTGGCCGAGAAACACCCTACCAGCTCGGCCTCGGTGCTTCTCCACCCCGCCGCGTGCACCTCGCCCATTGTCCCGCTCCCCACGATGCCTACTCGCACGGGTCCTCCTCCGAAGGGGAGCACCGAGCACAAGCCCTAAATCCAGCGCTTGGTACCCCCGTCATTTCACCGCCCCCGACGTAATGCCTCGGATGAGCTGCTGCGAAAAGATCAAGTACAAGACCACTGCCGGAACGATGGCCAAGGTAAGCGCGGCCAGTACGGCGTTGTAGTCGTTGACGAACTGCCCCAAAAACACGCTGGCCCCCAAGACGATGGTCTTTGTCGCTTCACCGGGGGCCAGGATCAGGGGGAACCACAGGTCGTTCCAGATGGGGATCATCGAGATCGCCAGCACCGAGCCGATGGCCGGGCGCACCAGGGGCAGGGTGAGCCAGTAGATGCGGTATTCGCTGGCCCCGTCAATGCGGGCCGCATCCTTGAGGTCTTTGGGCAGTTGCCGCATGAAGGCGGTGAGCACGAACACCGCGAGCGGGATGCCCTGGGCGGTATAGACCAGGATCAGGATCCATAAGGTGTTGACCAGACCCAAGCTCACCGCGAGTTGGAGAATCCCGATGGTTCCCAGCCGAATCGGCACCATGATGCCGATGGATAGGTAGAGGGCGATGAGGGTATTTGGCCGAAAGGTGTACTCCGCTAGGGCGAAAGCAGCCATCGAACTCACCAGGATGATGAGCAAGAGCGACCCCGCCGTGACCAGGAAGCTGTTGAGGAAGTAAGCCGGGAAGTTAGCGGTAGCGGCCAAGGTGCGGAAGCCCTCGAGGGTAAAAGTCTGCGCGTTCGGCAGGGCGTAGGGTGCGCCGAAGATCGCGAGTTTGTCTTTGAAGGCGTTGAGGATCACCAACAGCACCGGGAACAAAGCCAGGATCGAGTAGGCGATCAGGGCGATGTGAATGCCGATGACTCCGATCACTAACCCACCCCCATCCGCTGTGGCACACGTACCACAAGAACTGCCTCCTTAGAACTGGATATTCTGCAAGCGCCGTTGCCAGGCGAACAGGTAGACGAGCACCCCACTCAGGATGATCAGCAGCATCACCCCCGCCACCGTGGCGCCCATGTAGGGGTCGCCGGGCTGGAGTTGATAGCCAAAGAACGTGCGGAAGAAGAAGGTCCCCAGGATGTCCGAGGCGAAATTGGGCCCGGCCAAGGCACCCTGGGTGGCGTAGATCAGGTCGAAAGCGTTGAAGTTGCCCACGAAGGTCAGCACCGCCACGATGCCCACGGTGGGCAGGACGAGGGGAAACTGGATCCTCCAGAAGACCGTCCAGGCCCCGGCCCCGTCTACCCGGGCGGCCTCCATCAGCTCGTCGGGGATGCGGATCAGAGCAGCCAGAAAGAGCATCATGGGGATGCCGATATTCTGCCACACCGAGATCAGCGAGAGGGTGGGGAGAGCGGTGGACTCGAGCCCCAGCCAAGGCTGGTTGAGGTTTCCTAGCCCCACCGCATCCAAGATTCCTTGGGAGATGCCCCAGGCGGGGTTCAGGATCAGCTTCCAGGCGAAGCCGATGATCACCACCGAGAGGATGGTGGGGGTGAAGATGATCGTGCGGTAGATCCAAGCCCCACGGATACGGGTCACGAGCAGGGCCGCCAGCAGCAAGCCCACGGGGTTTTGCACCAGCATGTGGATGAGGAAGAATTTAACATTGTTCCAGAAGGCGTTCCAAAAAGGTTTAGACCATTGCTCGGTGGTAAAGAGGGCGTGATAGTTCTGTAGCCCGACGAAAGTCTGCGGGCCATTCGCGGGCTTGTTTTGCAGAGAGAGCGCGAGCGAATCGAGCAGCGGGTAGATCATGAACAGCGTGTAGATGACGACCGCCGGGGCCAGAAAAACCACCACGTGCCAGGGGAATGGCCTACGCCTCATACAACGCTCATGCGACCCCTACCAGCATGGGAGGGGATGGGGTTTCCCACCCCCTCCCACGGGGGAACGGGTCACTTACCCTTCTGCGGCCCGTACCATGAGGCTAGGTTCTTCTGCACCATGTCGGCGGCCTGCTTGGGGGTCATGGTGCCGTTCAGGACTTGCGCCGAGGCATTCCAGAGGTCATTTTCGTTGTTGGGGTTGGCGTTGCGGGAGAGGATCTGGTAGGCGGTGCGGAAGGAAGCCTGACACTCCTTACGCCAGTTGAGGAAGGTCTGGGCCACAGGATCAGAGACGGTATAGGAGACGTTCGCTAAGGGGAAAAAACCCGGCAGGGCGTTGGCGTAAAGCTGGGCAAACTCGTCGCTGGCGACCCAGGAGAGGAAGGTGCGGGCGGCATCCTTGTTCTTGCTGGCCGCGTTGAGGCCGATAGCAATGTCAGGATGGTCGTTAATCACGCACTGGCTGGCCCCCAGGTTGGGGAAGGTGTAGGGCTTGAAGGCCCCCAGCTCGAGCTTGGGGTTCATCTGGCGGAAGGTGCCGATGTCCCACGAGCCCGCCGGGTAGATGGCCCCCCGGCCCTGGGCGAAGAGGTTCTGCGAGTCGGGATAGGCCAGGGCCTGGTAGCCCCGAGGCAGGTAGGGCCGCCACTTGGCCAGCGCCTCGAAGGCTTGCAGGAAGCCACCCTTGTTGTACTGCTGGGTCCCATTGATCAGGCCCTTGCGCCCGGTCTCGCCTTTCCAGAGAGTGGGGCCAATGTTCTGGTATCCCATGGTGGCCGCCTCCCACTGATCCTTGGTGCCCATCACCAAAGGCGAGTACTTGCCGCTGGCTTGGACCTTTTGCAGCGTCGCCAGGAACTCGGCCTCGGTCTTGGGCTCAGTAAGCCCCAGCTCGCGGAAGATGGCCTTGTTGTAGAGGAAGCCGTGGATCACCGAGGCCATCGGCACGCAGAAGGTGGTCTTGCCATCGTCGGTGCTCCAGGCGGCCTTGGCGACCTCGGAGAAGTTGTTCATGCCGGGGAGGTTGTTGAGGCTCTCGAGGTGCTTGGCGTTGAAGAGCTCGAGGCTCTTGTCAAAAGGGCGGCAGGTGATGAGGTCCCCGGCGGTCCCGGCCTTGAGCTTGGTGTCGAGCACCGCGTTGTACTCGGTAGGAGCCGAGGGCGCAAACACCACCTCGATATTGGGGTACTTCTTCATGAAGGCGGGAAGGATAGTCTCCTGCCAGATCTTGAGGTCGTCGTTGCGCCAGCTTTCGATGGTGAGCTTGACCTTGTTCTGGGCCAGCACCGGGGATAGCGCTACTAGACCCAGCAACCAAATTCCCAAATGCTTTTTCATTCGCCTAGCCTCCTTTCAACACCTAGCTTAGTCCGGTTGGATCACCTTCCGCCGCGATCAGGTCAACGGGCCTTCGCGCTGCTGCCTGGGCTGCCCTAGCTCCTGATTTGGTTAGCTATTGGTATACACTCCCTCTATAGAGCGCGTCAAGGCCAGCTCCTGTAAGGGACCATCCATATTCGCGTGGCCGGAGCCTCATCTGGCAAAGCGTTTCCCGCCCAACCCCCTCCTGGCTCACTTGACACAACGAGCGTCTTGTCCCCTATATAGTGAGCCGAGCATCTCACCCCCCTTCCCTCCGTCTTGATCCAGGGTGAGCCCGGCCCGATCTTGGGCATTGGAGCAACATGGCAAACAGAGGAACCTTAGTCATCGTCGAGTCCCCGGCCAAGGCCAAAAGCATCGCCAAGATGCTGGGGGCCGGTTACGAGGTACGGGCCAGCAAGGGCCACGTAGCCGACCTCCCCGAGCGCAACCTGGGGGTGAACCTTGAGCAGGACTTCGCCCCCGAGTACGAGGTGAAGAAGGACAAGAAGCCGGTGGTGGACGAGCTCAAGCGGGCCGCCAAGGGCAAGGATGTGCTCATCGCCACCGACCCTGACCGCGAGGGCGAGGCCATCGGCTGGCATGTGGCGCGGCTTTTGGACCTGGACCCCTCGAGGCCCATGCGCGTCGAGTTCCACGAGATCACCCCCCGGGTGGTACGGGAAGCCATCACCAAGCCCCGCCCCATCGATCAGGGCCTGGTGGACGCCCAACAAGCCCGACGGGTCCTGGACCGGTTGGTGGGGTATAACCTCTCCCCGCTCTTGGCGCAGGAGTTCCGCCGCCGGGCGCTCTCCGCTGGGCGGGTACAGTCGGTAGCCCTTCGGCTGCTGGTCGAGCGCGAGGCCGAGATCGAGGCCTTCGTGCCGCAGGAGTACTGGACGGTCGAGGGGCTTTTCGCAAGCGGGTCGGCCCGCTTCAAGGCCATGCTCTACAGCGTGGACGGGGAGCGGATCCAGAAGGACGAGCAGTTTCTGCTCACCAGCGAGGCTCAAACCCAGGAAGTGGTGGGCCGCATCCGGCAGGTTCCGGCCTGGCGGATCAGCAAGATCGAGCGGCGCGAGTGGCGGCGCTCCCCTGCGGCCCCCTTCACCACCTCGACCTTGCAGCAAGCCGCCAGCGGACGCCTGGGCTGGACCGCGGGCCGCACCATGCGCGTGGCCCAGAGGCTCTACGAGGGGATCGATCTCCCTGAGGGCACGGTGGGCCTCATCACCTACATGCGCACCGACTCGGTGCGCGTCGCGCAGGAGGCCCTGGCTGAGGCGCGCAAGGTGATCTCGCAGACCTTCGGGCCGCCGTATCTGCCCGACAAGCCCAACCTCTACAGCACCAAGAAGGCGGCCCATGCGCAAGACGCCCACGAGGCGATCCGCCCGACCTCGCCGGGCCGCACCCCCGACTCGGTGCGCAAACACCTCAGCGAGGAGGAATACCGGCTCTACGACCTGATCTGGCGGCGGTTCGTGGCCAGCCAGATGACCCCGGCGGTTTTCGACCAGACCACCGTGACGGTGGAGGGGGAAGCCTTGGTGTTCCGTGCGGTGGGCTCGATCCTCAAGTTTGACGGTTTTCTCAAGGTCCGGGGCCGCGAGGCCGAGGATGAAGCGGACAACCTGCTGCCCAACCTCAGCGAGGGAAGCCCGGCCCAGCTCCTCGACCTCCGGGGCGAGCAGCACTTCACCGAGCCCCCGCCGCGCTACACCGACGCCTCGCTGGTGAAAACCCTGGAGGAACTCGGCATCGGGCGGCCCTCCACCTACGCCCCCACCATTGACACCCTAGAGAAGCGGCTTTACCTCGAGCGCAGCGGCAAAACCCTCCGTCCCACCGCGCTGGGTAAGGACGTGGTGCGCTGGTTGGTGGAAAAGTTCCCTCGCGTGGTGGCCTACGACTTCACCGCCACCATGGAAGATCACCTCGACCAGATCGAAGAGGGCAAGGTGCCCTGGCCCAAGGTGGTGCGCGAGTTCTACGAGCCTTTCATGGAGGAAGTGAGCCGCCTGCCGCGCAAGGTGTGCCCGGTCTGTGGCCGGCCGATGGAGGTGAAGGTGAGCCGCTTCGGGCAGTTTTTGGGCTGCACCGGCTACCCCGAGTGCCGCCACACCGAGCGGCTC
>PSML01000159.1:0-2359 GCA_040290145.1 Meiothermus sp.
GGGGGTGCGCGGCTATCCCCAGGTCGGGGGGGCCCTGTTCGGCGAGACGCTGATCCTGGAGTCGCTGGAGGCGGCCCTCTCCCTGGCCAAGCGCTACCCCGACGCGCCCCGCATGGTCACCTTGGAGGGCGAACTCCTCGAGCCCAGCGGGGCCCTCACCGGCGGAAGGCTGCAAAAAGGCGGGCAGATGCTGGCCCTGCGGCGCCAGGTGCGGGAGGGGGCGGCCAGGGCTGAGCGGCTCGAGGCGGAGCTGGCCCGGCTGAGGGAGCAGGCCCAGGGTTTGCGCGAGGGGCTGAGGGGGCTCGACCTGCTTGGCTTGCGCCAGCAGGAGCAGCGCCTTCAGGCCGAGCTGGGCTCGCTGGCCTTGAACCTCGAGCGCTTGCCCAAGACCTTTGAGTGCAAAGCCCCTGAGCCGGTCGACCCACCCGACCCCACCGGGCTCGAGGCCCTCCTCCGTGAGCGTGAGACGCTCCGCCAGGGCCTGCAGGAGGCCCGTGAACTCCAGATGGCCTGGCGGCGCTACCGCGAAGACCTGGCCCGCTACCGGGAGGCCCAGGCTCGGCTGGCCGAGCTCGCCCAGCGACTCGATGCCCTGGGAGCCGAACGTCGGGGGATCGAAGCTCGCCTGGCCCAGATCGCCCTGCAGGAGACCGAGCTGGCCGCGCGAGAGGCCGAGCTGGGGCTGGCTGAGATGGAGGCCCGGCTCCGCCAAGCCCGCCAGGCCACCCGCACCCTGGCCGAGGAGGAGTCCCGGCTCCTCTCCCGCACCAACTCGGTGCTGGCCGAGCTCGAGCACACCCGCATTGCCCAGGCCCGCCGGGAGGCCGCCCTGGAAGCCCTCCAGGCCGAGCAGTCCGAGCTTCCCCCGGTAGCCGGTGAGCTTCCCCAGGGCAGCAGCCGCACCCTGGCCCGCCAGCTCTCCGAGGCCGAGGCTGCCCTCGAGGCGCTGGGCCCGGTCAACCACCTGGCCGAAGCCGAGTACGAAGCCCTGGCCGAGCAAGCTGAGGCGCTGCGGGCCACCTTGGGCGAGGCCGAGGCGGTGGTGACCAGGCTCGAGGGCGAGCTCAAGGCGGTCGAGCGGGAGTACCAGGGGAGGCTCGAGGTGGCCTATGGGCGCTTCCGGAGCAAGTTTGCTGAGTACGCCGAGGCTTTGCTGGGCGCAGAGGCCCGATTAGAGCGCCATCACCGCGGATTGCACCTGGTGTTGCGCCCTGCGGGAAAGCGCACCGTGGACCTCGATCTGCTCTCGACGGGCGAGCGCGCCATGGGGGCTTTGGCCTTCCTCTTCGCCCTAGCGGAAGCCTCGGAAGAGGGGAGGGGATTGCCCGTGGCCGTGATGGACGAAGTGGATGCCCCCCTGGACGAGGCCAACATCCTGAGGTTCACCGGTTTCTTGCGGCGCTTTTCCAAAGAAACCCAGTTCATCCTCATCACCCACCAGAAGCGCACCATGGAGGCTTGCGACGCGCTTTACGGGGTGACCAGCGAGGGGGGTTTGAGCCGGGTATACAGCATCAAGCGAGACCCGACGCCCGTCTAGGCGCGCGGCTCCAGCTCCCCGATCAGCAGGTCCGCCGAGCGCTCGAGGTGCCCCTCCAAAAGCCTCACCGCGCGCTCCACGTCGCGGTCGTGGCAGGCTTGCCACAAAGCGCGGTGGTCGCGCTCGAAGACCGCGCGGTGCTTGAGGGTGAGGCCGTGCATGTGCCAGTAGCGGTCGACGATGTTGAGCAGGTTGTCGATCATGCGGGCCAAGCGCGGGCGGTCCTCGAGGGCGTAGAGCGCCTCGTGGAACTCGACCTCCAGCCGTCCCCACTCCCCGCCGTCCAGGGCGGCCTCGGTGGCCTCGAGCAGGCCCCGCGCCCGCTGCAACTGGGCGGGCCCCAGCCTGGGCACGGCGCGGCGCAGGGCGCCGACCTCGAGCATCATGCGGATCTCGTAGATCTCGCGGATCTGCTCGGTGTCGAGGTCGGCGACGAAGGCCCCGCGGTTGGGGTAGTAGTGCACCAACCCCTCGACCTCGAGCTGCCGCAGCGCCTCGCGCACGGGGATGCGGCTGATGCCCATCTGCTGGGCGATCTCCTCCCCCCGCAGGGGCTGCCCCGCCCGCAGGATGCCCTTGGCGATGGCCTCGCGCAGCACCGCCGCCACCGTCTCGGGGGTGGTCTGGCTGCGCTGTCCCAGGGTCTTGGCGAGCTGTCCGAGGTCCATAGGCTGGCTCAATCCTATCGCCATTTTCAGCTTCCTGCCTGCGGTTTTCCCCGGTCCAATAATAAAGCGTCTTACGTCTTACGTCTTACGTATTGCGTTTTGCGTCTAGCGTCTTGCGTTTTGCGTACCCCGCGCCCGGCTTCCCGAACTT
>PSML01000034.1:0-23113 GCA_040290145.1 Meiothermus sp.
TGGAAGCGGCTTGGGGACCCTTCCTTCTATGTGCGCAGGGCCGCAGCGGAGGCCCTGAAGGACCTGGACCCCTCCCTTTTGGCCGAAGCCGCCCAGCGTCACCCCGACCCCTACGCCCGAGCCATGGCCCAGCAGGTTCTAAGGGAAGGGTGAGCCTATGCAGGGGGTTCTCCTTCTCTACCAGGTCCTCATCCTCTGGTACTTCGCCGTCCTTAACCTCCTCTATGCCCTGTTCGCCCTCTTCGGCCTCCGCATGGTGGCCCGCTACGCCCGGGAGCTTTCCGAGGTGGCCCTGAAGGACCTTCTGGAGCGGGAGGCCTACCTGCCCATCTCCATCCTGGTGCCCACCTACAACGAGGAGAAGACCATCGCCGCCTCGGTGCGCTCCTTTCTGGCCCTCCACTACCCGGAGTTTGAGGTGATCGTGGTCTGCGACGGGCCCAAGGACCGGACCCTCGAGGTCCTGAAGGAGGCCTTCGCCCTGGTGGAGGTGGAGATGCCCTACCGCCGGCGGCTGGGGACCACACCCGTCCGGAAGGTCTTGCGCTCCCTGAAGCACCCCAACCTCCTGGTGCTGGACAAGGAAAACGGGGGCAAGGCGGATGCCCTAAACGCGGGGCTCAACCTGGCCCGTTACCCCCTTTTCGCCGGGGTGGACGCGGACAGCCTCCTGGATGCTCAGGCCCTCCTCCGGACGAGCCGCCTTTTTCTGGAGGATGGGCAGGTTTTAGCCGTGGGGGGAACGATCCGCCCCTTGAACGGGGCGGTGGTCCAGGGGGGGGTGGTGGAGAGCCTCGGGCTGCCCCGGGGCTTCCTCGAGCGGATGCAGATCCTCGAGTACGCCCGGGCCTTCTTCATGGGCCGGGCGGGGTGGAGCGCCATGGACGCCCTACTCATCATCTCCGGGGCCTTCGGGGTCTTCCGCCGGGAGGAGGTCTTGAGGATCGGGGGGTACCGGACGGACACCGTGGGGGAGGACATGGAGCTGGTGGTCCGCCTCCACCGAAGGGCACGGGAGGAGGGGCGGCCCTACCGCATCCTCTATACCCCCGACCCCATCTGCTACACCGAGGTCCCCTCGGACTGGCGCACCCTAAGAAAGCAGCGCAACCGCTGGCACCGCGGGCTTTGGGAGGTCCTCCTCCTGCACCGGGGGATGCTCTTCAACCCCCGCTACGGCCGGCTGGGCTTTTTGGCTATGCCCTACTTCCTCTTTTTTGAGGCCCTGGCCCCGGTGGTGGAGGTTTTGGGTTACCTCTTCCTCCCCCTTTTGGCCTGGTTCGGGCTGGTGAACTGGTCTTTTGCCCTCCTCTTCCTCCTCCTGGCCCTGGGGTTCGGGGTCTTTCTTTCCCAGCTCGGGATCGGGATGGAGACCCTCCTCCTCAAACGCTACCCCCGGCTTTCGGACCGGGTGCTCCTCCTCCTCTATGCGCTTTTGGAGACCCTGGGCTACCGCCAGGTCCTGGCCTTTGAGCGCTTTTTGGCCACCTTCCAGGTGGTGCGGAAGCGGGGCCAGTGGGGGGAGATGCGACGAAAGGGGATTGGCTCCCCCTAAGCCCTCCCTCCAGGCTTTTATCATAAAAGCGTATAAGTCTCCTACGCATACCTACTCCCCTATCCAAATCAGGCAATAGAGCCTGAACCGCCCCGTGCATACCCAGCGATGGGGAATGGGCCCTACCTCCCCTTGACCCCCTCGACACCTCCCTGCGCAAGTGCAGCAGCGCGCTACCTCTCCAACGCCTGCAGCCGGTGCTGCAACTGGCGGAAGGCGTAGTCCACGAACGGCTCCTGCTCCAGGGCAAAGGGCATGGGGTCGTGAGCGGCGAAGGTCTCCTCCACCACGCCCAAGGCGGCGGGGACCAGTTCGGCCAGGACGTCCTCGAGCGCCCCGCGGGTGTGGGGGTGGGCCCGGAGGTGCTTGGCCAGGGTGTGCAGGCCGTAGGCGATGTGGCGGCCCTCGTCGGCCTGGACGTGGGCCAGGCCCGCGCGCAGCCCGGGCAGGATGGCGCCGTGCTCGAGCACCTCCCGGTAGGCCCGGTAGCCCGTCTCGGCGAGGATCCCCTCCACGACGAGGTTATAGGTGCTCAGGGCCCGCACCTCGGCCTCGGGGCTGGCGTCGGCGACGAGGGCGTTCATGGCCTCGGGCAGGGCCGTGTAGAAGATCTTCTGCCAGGAGGGCAGGTGGTAGACGGCCAGCTCGGGCGCCGGGCCCACCACCTCGCGGTGGAAGCGGTCGAAGAACTCGGCGTGCTTGGCCTCCTCGAGGGTCCAGGCGGCCACGAACAGCGCGTCGTCGTAGCGGCCGTCCCGGCTCACCCGCCACAAAAAAGGCGCGAGGTCGAGGGTCACGGCCTCTTCCCCGCCCACGAACAGCGCCGACAGCTGCAGCAGCACCTCCCGCTGGGCCGGGCTCAGGCCCTGCCAGTCCTGCCGGTCCTGGTCGAACTCGAGCGCCTGCGGGTCCCAGAAGTTGCGCTTGGCCTTGTGGTAAAGCTGCGTCACGAAGCCGTCCTCGGGCCGCCCCGGTCGGCTGGTCGCCAGTTGCCGCATGAGGTGATTTTAACCGATGGGACTGTAATCGGTCACACCAGGCTTTTATGGTCCACACTCCCGTGGGGCACACGGGAAGTCACGCTTGTTGACGAAGTCCCTGCGGTAGCAGTGGAGTGGGTTGAATCCTAGAGCCCACCCCTCCCTGACAGTCAGCGAGGCCGGCGTGCCCAAGCGCCTCAAATGTGTTGATCGATTACAGCGAGGCAACAGGAAAGGGTGTCAGAAGAGGCCCCCTTTGGGCCGGAGTATTTCGCATAAACATGCTAGATTGGGGGCGTGCTGATTCCCCTCTCCAACTGGCGCGACCCCAAGAAGCGGCGGGTGGCGGCCTTGCAGGCCCTGCAGGAGCGCGACGTGGACGCCCTGCTCGAGCTCCATCGCACCTATCTGGCCCTCAAGGGCCGCCGCCGGGCCCGCCTCAGCCCGCGCACCCTCGAGACCTACGAGAGCGGGATCCGCGAGTTTTTGGCCTGGGCCTGGCCACCGGAGGCCGCCGGCCCCCGCTTTCCCCTGTGGGAGGCTAAAGCCGACGACGTGGACGCCTGGCTTCACGTCCTGGAGACCGAGGGGAGCCACCTGGCCCCCCCCCACCGCCGCCGCCCCCTGCGCCCCTCGAGCCTGGCCACCCGGTTGGCGGCGGTGAGGAGCTTTTACCGGGCGCTGCGCTGGGCTGGGGTAGCCGCGGTGCCCGAGACCCCCACCCCCACCGACCCCACCCCAGCCCACGAGCGCCGCCCCGCCCTGCCCTTGGCGCTGTACCAGAGACTACTCCTTCACCTTTCCGGGGAGGATGCCCTATCCAAACGGGACCATCTGGCCGCCCGGCTGATGGGCGAGGTGGGCTTGCGGCTTTCCGAGGTGGTGGCCCTGGACGTGGACCACGTGTTGCTGGAGGAAGGCTTGCTCGAGGTCCGCCGGGGCAAGGGCGGCAAGGGGCGGAGTGTACCGCTGGGTCGGGGTTTGGTCGGGGAGCTCGAGGGCTGGCTCAAGCTGCGCCGGGCCTACGCCCAGGGGGGGGAACGGGCGCTGTTGGTCAACCTCGGCGGGCGCAAGGCCCACGGGCGGCGGATGAGCGGGCGGATGCTGCAACTGCGCTTCGCCCGGTACTACCGCGAGCTGGGCTTCGCGGCGCGCTACCGCGGGGTGCACCTCCTGCGCCACACCGCCGGTACTCGCCTCTACCGGGGACTGCGGGACCTCTACGCGGTGGCCACCCTCCTGGGCCACGCCGACGTCAACACCAGCGCCATCTACGCCAAGATGGACCACGAGGGCCTGCAAAAGCGGGTGGAGGGGCTTCTTTCAGCGGAGGCCGAGGGCCTCTCGCCGGGCGAAAGGGGTGAGGCCGAACACGGGAGGGCCCCATAGGGCAGGCTGGGGTTAGTCCCGATAACCGTAAAGGAGTTGTTCATGGAGGCAGAGGAAGGGCATTCCAGGTGAAAGAGGCCACCCGCCAGGCCGCGGCCTGGGGCTGGAGGGGCTCCCCCATCCCGTCCACCAGGCTCACGGTGAGGCCGCTCAGCTCCCCGCCCCCACAGCCCGCGAGGAGGAGGGCCGCCCCAAAAACGGTTTGCGTTGGGATCGTAGTTGGCGGGGAAGGAGGCCGTGGAGGTGAAGGTGCTCCCGTTCAGGCGAAGGGCCATCCGCACCTGTCCGGGGCCCACCCCTTCTGTACCCCGTGCCCTGGTCCCGCTTTTCCACCACCGGGTAGTAGAACCCGGCACCGCACTGCACGGGGGCCACCCAATGGTTGCCTCCTCAAGACGGGAGGGGCTCCCGTCTTGGCGGCCAAGGTAGCAGAACCCCCCTTAACCGAGCCCTAACGGTGGGTGAACGGCCAGGAGGAGCCCCAAGGTGGGGGCCGCTAGTATGGAGGCGATATGACGCTGCGCCTGCGCCCGCCTCGCGTGATCCCAACCCAGCAAGGTTTCATCCTGGCCGATCCCTATGGAGTATTCCAAGAGCCTGTGGTCGTTGGCGAGGGCGGGCTCCACCTGTTTCGCCTAATGCAGGGGAGAACCCTGGAAGAGCTGCAAAGCGAGCTCCTGAAGCAGGGCGTGCTTTTGCCCAAAGAGGAGCTGGAGAACTTCTTAAGGGCTTTAGAGGGGGCGGGCCTTCTCCTGACCGAGGGGGTGGAGGCTCGGCTGCGGGAGGCCGAGGCCGAGTTGCAACGGGGGAGGCCGGTGCGCTTGGCCGGGGTTTCCTACCCCAAGGCACCGGAGGATGCCCGAGCGTTCATCCGGGCCTTTCGGGCGAGCTACGCTGGGGAGGGGAGGCGGGCGGATGTGGTGGTCATGCCCCACCTCGAGCCCGCTCGAGTACCCGAGGTCTACGGCGCGACCCTGGCCAGCCTGGAAGTGACCCCACCGCCGGAGCGAATCTACCTGCTGGGCGTGGCCCACCAGCCCCTGCAGGAGGCAGCCGCCGCTCTTCCTGTGCCCTTCGAGACCCCCTTCGGCCCCGCAGAGCCCGACCTTGCCGCCCTCCAGGCCCTCGATGCCCTGCTCCCCTTCGAGCTATTCAACACGCCCCTGGCCTTCCGCGAGGAACACAGCCTCGAGCTGCCCCTGTTCTTTCTCAAGGCCTCCTATCCAGCGGCTCGAGTCCTTCCCCTGTTGATCGGGGAAAGGAGCCCAGGGCTGGGAGAGGCCCTGAAGGTTCTCCTACCGGACTACCCGGGCCTCGTGGTGTTGGCGGTAGACCTCTCCCACGTAGGGCCCCGCTTTGGGGATCGGCCCCTGGACCCTGCCCTGGCCGAGGAGGCCCGCGGGCGGGACGTGGGATTTTTAGAGGGGCTCATCCGGGGAGAGGCCCCTTTGGCCTTGGGACGCCTGGGCCATAACCCCACCCGCGTGGACGCGGTGGAGGTGGTGGCCACCGCCCTGCCCCTTCTCCAGGGGTACAGGGGGGAGTTGCTGAGCTACCGGCTCGACCTCGAGGCCGCCACCCTCAGCGCCGTGGGGGCCGGGACGGTGGTCTTGCACAGGCCCTAGGCGCAGATGTGGTAACCTAGGCTTGTCCAGGAGGTCAACATGCGAAGGCGCGATCTCATCAAAGGGGTGGGGGCGGGTCTGGCCACTGGCTTTTCCCACTCGGCCCTGGCCCAGGCCACCCCTCAGGTGCGCTGGCGGATGGTCTCCAGCTATCCCAAAAGCCTGGATACCCTCTACGGGGGAGCTGAGGACCTGGCCAAGCGGGTCGCGGAGCTCACCGGGGGCCGCTTCCAGATCCGGGTCTACCAGGCGGGTGAGATCGTGCCTGGGGGTCAGGTGTTGGATGCGGTACAGGCCGGCACGGTGGAGTCGGGCCACACCTATGGGCCCTTCTACGTAGGCAAGAACCCGGCCCTGGCCTTCGACGGAGGCTTGCCCTTTGGCCTTAACTACCGCCAGCACAACGCCTGGATGTACTATGGCGGCGGTCTGGAGCTCTTGCGGTCGGTCTATGCTGACTATGGGGTGATCCAGTTCCCCGGGGGCAACACCGGGACCCAGATGGGGGGCTGGTTCCGCAAGGAGATCCGCACAGTCTCTGACCTGAAGGGGCTCAGGATGCGCATCCCCGGCCTGGGAGGGGTGTTGATGGGTCGGCTGGGGGTAGTACCCCAGAGCCTGGCCGCGGGGGAGATCTACCCTGCCCTCGAGCGCGGGGCCATTGACGCGACGGAGTTCTCCGGGCCCTACGACGACGAGAGGCTGGGCTTCGCCAAGGTGGCCCGCTACTACTACTACCCCTCCTTCTGGGAGCCTTCCGCCCAGCTCTCCTTCCTGGTGGCCCAGCGGGAGTGGCAAAGGCTGCCCAAGGAGTTTCAGGAGGCCTTCCAGGTGGCTGCGGCCGAGGTCAACCTGACCATGATGGCCAAGTACGACGCCCTCAACCCTCCCGCCCTCCAGCGGCTGCTCAGGGGTGGGGTGTTGCTGCGCAAGTGGCCCTTGGAGATCCTGAGAAAGGCTCAGGAGGAGTCCCGCGCCGTGTACGAGGAGCAGGCCTCCAAAGACGCTACCTACCGGGAGATCTACAGCAACTGGCGGAAGTTTTTGGAGCTCGAGTACCGCTGGTTCTCCGTGGCCGAGCTGGGGTTTGAGCAGTTCGCCTTCCCGAGCGTCTAGACATGGGCATCTGGGGTTACCTCTTGCTGGGCACGGTCGGGCTGGGGGTGGTGCTGCTCCTGAGGCCCAACTGGTTCCCTTGGTTGTTGTTGCTGGGGCCTTTGGGGCTGCTGGCTTGGTGGACATTTTCCTCGGATAGTGGATTCGCTCCAGACACCGACCGCGAGGAGGATCTCGACGACCCCGAGCCCCATTACAGCCATGATCCCGAGCCCCATTACAGCCATGACCCCGAGTCTCATTACAGCCATGACCCCGAGCCCCATTACAGCCATGATCCCGAGCCCCTCTGGGAGCCCTATTCCAGCGACGATGACCCGCTGAGCTGAAGGGGTGTTCATACCACCCTGGCCAGATGTAAACGGTTGTTTATAATTAGAGCCATGAGCCTTGTGGTAGGGTTAGTCCTGATCATGCTGGGTCTGATTGGGCTGGTGCTGCTGGCCCCGGGCCGCCCCCAGGAAGCCCGTCTTAGGGCGTTGGCCAAAATGTTACGCCACGCCAAGCGGCATAACACCATCGTGCGTTACCACCGGGGAATTCCCTTTGTGGTGACCCACCAACGCCGGGGGTTGGTCTATATGCTGGAGGGCCGCTGGGTGAGCCGGGAGCGCCTGCTGAGGGCCCTGGGGCCGGGGGGTGAGGCGGTGTTGAGCAAGGTTGAGGAGGAGGAGTCCATGACCGCGCCCAACCCCACCCGCCTCACGATGCTCGGTTGAGTTGCCGCCCACTTTGTGTAAAGTGAGCTGGCATGCTGAAGTCCGTCCCCGGAACCAACGACATCCTTCCCCAACACCAGGAGTTTGCCTTTCGCGAGCCGGTGTTCCGCCACATCGTCGAGACCGCCCAAAAGGTGCTGGCCTCGAGCGGGGCTCAAGCCATCCACACCCCCATCTTCGAGTACGCCGAAGTCTTCCAAAAGGGCGTGGGCCTGACCTCGGACATCGTGGTCAAAAAGGAGATGTACCTCTTCGAGGACCGCGGCGAGCGCCTGCTGGCCCTGCGCCCCGAACCCACCGCGGCGATGGTGCGGGCCTACAACGAGCACGGGATGAAGGTCTGGCCCCAACCCGTACGGCTTTTCACCTGGGGTCCGATCTTCCGGGCCGAGCGCCACCAAAAAGGTCGCTACAAGCAGTTTCACCAGGTAGACTACGAGGCCATCGGCTCGGCGGACCCCCTGGTAGACGCTGAGAGCATCGCCTTGATGGTGAAGATCTACCGGGAGCTGGGCTTACGCGGCCTGGAGGTCAAGCTGGGCTCGGTGGGCGACCCGGAGGACCGCCTGCGCTACAACGCCTACTTGCGCGACCTCTTCCGAGCCCACGCCGAAAGCTTGAGCCCGGACTCCAAAGCCCGGCTCGAGAGCAACCCCATGCGCATCCTGGACTCCAAGGACCCGGGCGACCAGGCCCTCTTGCGGAGACTCGAGCCCAAACCCATGCTCGAGTTCTTAGGGCCGGAGTCCAGGGCCTTTCACGAGGCGGTGCAGGGGTATCTGCGCGCCCTCGAGATCCCCTTCAGCGTGGACCCCAGCCTGGTGCGCGGCCTCGACTACTACGTGCGCACCGCCTGGGAGGTGCACCACGCCCGGATCGGGGCCAAGTCGGCGCTGGGCGGCGGCGGGCGCTACGACGGGCTCTCGGAGATGCTGGGGGGGCCGCGGGTCCCGGGGGTGGGCTTCGGCCTGGGGATCGAGCGGGTGGCGATGGCCCTCGAGGAGGAGGGGGTTTCGATCCCCCCTGACCCCTCCCCTGACCTTTACCTGGCCCCGCTGGACGAGGCGGCCAAGGGCGAGGTGCTGGTCCTGGCGGAGCGGTTGCGCCCAAGGTTTAAGGTAGAGATCGGCTACAGCGTCAAAAGAGCCGGACGAGCGCTCGAGGACGCCCTCAAGCGCGGGGCCCGCTACGTGGGTTTCTTGGGCCAAGCCGAGCGGCAAAAGGGCGTGGTGGCGCTCAAGCACCTGGAGTCGGGGGGCCAGCGCGAGGTGGGCTGGGGGGCGCTCGAGGAAGCCCTGGGTGCCTAGGGGTTGGCCTGTATACTTGTGAAAATAATCACGATAGAATTTTTTCATGAAACATTTATGCTCCAGCTTCCGCCCACGGGCCGGGCTTGGTAGACTCACACCGTGCGGATCGGCAACCGACCGGCGCTGGTGCTCGGGGTGACGGTGCTGCTGGGCCTGACCCGGCTGGCCGTAGCCCTCGAGCTGCTCCCGGGCTGGGCCTATGGGCTAGGAGCAGCGCTGCTGGCGGGGGTAGCGCTGGAGGCCGCCTCGAGGGCATTCCGCCCCGCCCTGCTGCCGGGGCTGGGGCTGCTGGCGGCGGGGATTGGGTTGGGCTACGGTTTCTTCCCCGCGGTCCTGCTGGCCCTGGCTGGGGTAGGAGCCCTCTACCTGGCCTGGTCACCCGGCATGTCCGAGCGCGAACAGGCCGCCTTTTGGGGCTGGGTCTTGGTGTGGCCCTCGGTGGGGCTGCTCCTGCTGTGGCAGATCATCCCCAGTCTCTACGCCCTGTGGCTATCGTTTTTGGACCGCTTCAACTTCATCGGCCCGAGCAAGTTCGCGGGCTTGCTCAACTACCAGATCCTGCTCACCCGCGACCCCTTGTTCTGGAAGGCCATGGGCAACACCCTCTGGTTCGTGATCCTCACCGTGCCGGTGGGGATCTCCCTGGCCACCTTGGTGGCGATCTTGCTCAACGAGCGGGTGCGCTTTCAAGGGGTCTTCCGCACGCTCTACTTCCTGCCCTACATCACCGCCCTCACCGCCGCGGCGGCGGTGTGGGGGTGGATCTACAACCCCCAGTTCGGATTCCTCAACTGGTTGCTCGGCACGCCTGGCCGGGACTGGCTCTCCACCCCCCAGGGGGTCTTCGCCCTGGCCCTGGCCCCCCTGGGCGTACAGCTGCAAGGCTTCTGGGCCGGGCCTAGCGTGGCCTTCGTGGCGATCATGGCGATGAGCCTGTGGCACCTGCTGGGGTACCAGGTGGTGGTGATCCTGGCCGGGCTACAAAACATCCCCAGGGAGTATTACGAGGCCGCCCAGCTCGACGGGGCCAGCTGGTGGCAGCAGCAGCGCCACATCACCTGGCCGCTGCTCTCCCCTACCACTTTTTTCCTCTCGATCTTGGGGGTGATCGGGGCGTTTCAGGTTTTTACCCAGGTGCTCATCATGACGCCGACCGGGGGGGTCTTGCAGGATACCCTGACCGTTGCCCTTTACCTCTACAACAAGGGTTTCCGCGACTCGGATTTCTCCTACGCCAGCGCCATCGCCGTGGTGGTGTTCGCCCTCATCCTGGCCCTCACCGTGGTGCAGCAGCGGGTGCTCGAGCGGAGGGTGGCGTATGAGGCCTGAGGCCCTGGGCCGCCTCCTGGTCTACCTCGCCTTGAGCGTGGGTGCGGTGGCGATGGCCTTCCCCTTCTACTGGATGCTGGCGACCAGCCTCAAAAGCCCCCAGGAGGCCCAGCAGACCCGGCCCATCTGGGTTCCCGAGCGGCTCAAACCGGCCAACTGGCCCGTCGCGGCCCGGCTGGGGGCCGAGGGCGGCAGCCCCCTGTGGGGCGGCTATGGGGCCGGGCGGGAGGTCACCCTGCGGATCTACACCGGCGAGATGGGGCCAAAGCCCCGGGTGAGCATCCCCACTGCCCTGGGGGCCTTCTCCGACCCCCGGGCCGAGGGCACCCAGATCCGCATCCGCTACACCCAAGGTTACTGGGAGATCTCCTTCAGCAACGGCTCGAGCGAGTCCTTCCGGCTTTTGCCGGTGGTGGTGATGGTATCCAAGAGCTACCGGCATTACCGGCCCGAGCTGCCCCCCGACGCGGTGCGCTCGAGCGGCGATGACTGGCGGCTGGAGTGGGTCAACGTGGCCCCCGGAGCCCTTGGGTACGTGTTCCACAACTACCGCGAGGCCTGGCACGCGGCCCCCTTCGCCCGGTATTTCTTCAACAGCTTCTTCACCGCCGGGACCCAGGTGCTGGTGGGGCTCCTGCTGGCCGCGATGGCCGCCTTCGCCCTGGCCCGCATCGAGTTTCCCGGCAAGGGCGTGGTGTGGCTGGCGATCCTGGCTACCCTGATGATCCCTGGCGAGGTGCTCTTGATCCCCAACTACATCCTGCTGGCCAAGCTCCAGTGGATCAACACCTACTACGCCCTCATCGTGCCCTGGCTGGCTTCGGTGTTCGGGATCTTCCTCTTGCGGCAGTTCTACCTCTCCTTGCCGGCAGACCTCTTCGACGCCGCGCGGATCGACGGGGCCACCTACTGGACCCAGCTGGTGCGGATCGCTCTACCGATGTCGCTGCCGGGGCTGGTGGCGTACGGCATCTTTACCTTCCTGGGGGCATACAACGCCCTGCTGTGGCCCCTGATCGTAACCGATAAGCCCGAGATGTACACCATTCAGCGGGGCCTGCAGGTGTTCATCGGAGAGGCCGGGAGCGACTACGGGGCCTTGATGGCGGCCTCCACGCTCTCCATCTTGCCCATCGTCTTAGGGTATTTTTTGGCCCAGAAGCAGTTTGTCCAGAGCGTGGCCCGCAGTGGGATCAAGTAGTGGCGTAAGATGTTGACCGTGCGATGACGCCGCTGTGGGCATATACGAATGAGGAGGTCAAGGATGAACACGCGAGCCAATATCCGAGGTGTAACCGTTGTCCTGGTCTTGCTGGGTCTGGCCCTGGCTCAACAAAAACCCGAGGACCTGATCAAAGGCCAGTGCGAAAAGGCCGCGGTGGTGGCCGAGCTATGGCACGGCTTTACCGGCGGGGCCCCCAAGGCTGCGCTGGAGAACCTGGTGGTGGAGTTCAACAAAACCCTCGGGGGTCAGGCTTGCGTCCGGCCCATCTCGCAGGGCAACTACCGCGATCTTTCCACCAAGATCAAAGCGGCTTTTGCCAGCGGGAAAGTGCCGGTGATGGCCCAGGCCTTTGAGAACAACATGGCCCTTTACCTCGAGTCCGACGCCCTCTTGCCGATGTCGGCTTTGGGGGTGGAGCTGAAGGGGGTGAACCCGCTCTTCGTGAAGGCGGTGACCTTCAAAGGACAGGTCTACGGGGTGCCCTTCAACAAAAGCATCCAGATCCTCTACTACAACCGCGACCTGCTCAAGAAGTACGGCGCCAAGGTTCCGGCCACCATCGACGAGTTCGTGGCCACCGCCAAGCAGATCTCGCAGGGGGAGAAAGCCCCGGTCTACTTCTTCCAGCCCGATACCTCGACCTTCTCCTACTGGTTCTTCACCCTGGGCGGGAATTACCTGCAAGACGGCAAGCTGGTGCTGAACTCACCCAAAGCCCTGCAGGCCTTGGAGCTTTTGGCGCAAGGCGTCAAGGACGGCTGGGCACGGCCCATCACCAGCGGTTTTATCAACACCAACTTTGGCGCAGGGCCCTTCGGCTTCTCCACCGACACTTCGGCGGGCTACAGCTTCTACCTCCAAGCCGCCAAGTTCGACCTGGGGGTGGCGACCCTGCCCGGCCGCACGGGCAAGCAACCCGGCTTCGGGCTGGTCCAGGGCACCAACCTGGTGGTCTTTAGGCGGGCCGACGAGAAGGAGAAAAAGGTCGCCGCGGACTTCCTCAAGTTTGCCATCAGCCCCAAGGCCCAGGCGGTTTTCGGGGTGGCCACCAACTATGTGCCGGTCAACCTGGGCTCCGGCGTGGACCCCTTGGTGACCCGCTATGTCAAGGAAAACCCGGCCTTTGGCGTGGCCATTACCCAGGCTCGCTACGCCAAATTTGAACCGGCCCTCTCCGATTGGGAGCAGATCCGCTTCGACATCTTGGGCCAGGCCATCAAGGAGGTCATCGTCAACAAGGCCGATCCCAAGGCCGCCTTGGACAAGGCCCAAAAGCAGGCGGAGGACCTGCTGGCCGGGCGCACCCGTTAGGGGGATGGGAGCCCCCGGTATGGGGGTTGGTCTGGGGCGGCGTAATGGTGATGATTTTCACAATAAATATAACTCGTGAAAAGAGTCTGCATAAGAGGCCATTAACCACCCTCCCCGCCCATCCCTTAGACTCTAAGAGGCCGCCATTCCAGGGGGGCTTTCCCTATCCGGCCGGTTAGTGCAGGAGGAAACCATGAGAGTAGCCATCAACGGATTTGGGCGCATCGGGCGGCAGGTTTTTCGCATCCTCGAGGAGCGCGGGGTGGAGATCGTGGGGATCAACGACCTCTCCGATAACGCCATCCTGGCCCACCTGTTCAAGTACGACTCCAACTATGGCCGCTTCCCCGGAACGGTCAGCTACGACGAGCAGAATATTCGCGTAAACGGCAAGACCATCCGGGTCTACGAGGAGAAAGACCCGGCGGCGCTGCCCTGGGGGGAGATCGGGGCGGACATCGTGATCGAGTCCACCGGGCGCTTCACCAAGCTCGAGGCCGCCGAAGCCCACCTCAAGGCCGGGGCCAAGAAGGTCATCATCAGCGCCCCCGGCAAAGGCGACATGCTCACCGTGGTGATGGGGGTCAACGAGGGGATGTACGACCCGGCCAAGCACCACGTGATCTCCAACGCGAGCTGCACCACCAACGGCCTGGCCCCGGTGGCCAAAGTGCTCAACGACCGCTTCGGCATCGAGAAGGGGATCCTCACCACCGTGCACGCCTATACGGCCAGCCAGAGCCTGGTGGACGCGGTGAAAGATGACCCCCGCGACGCCCGGGCGGCCGCGCTCAACATCGTGCCCTCCGAGACCGGCGCGGCCAAGGCGGTGGGATTGGTGATCCCCGAGCTCAAGGGGAAGTTCGGCGGTATGGCCTTCCGGGTGCCCACCAGCACGGTATCGGTGGTGGACTTTACGGCCATCCTGAACCGCGAGGCCAGCAAGGAAGAGATCAACGCGGCCATGAAGGAGTACGCTGAGGGCCCCATGAAAGGCATCCTGGCCTACACCGAGGAACCCCTGGTCTCGAGCGACCTCAAGGGTGACCCGCACTCCTCGATCTTTAGCGCCCTCGACACCCTGGTCATCGGCAACATGGTCAAGGTGGTGAGTTGGTACGACAACGAGTGGGGCTACTCCTGCCGGGTGGCGGATCTGGCCCAGTACATCGGCCTCAGGCTGTAGCGACGCGAGTGGCCGACCCATTCCATGGGGTGAACCATGCGTACCCTCAAGGACTTCGATGCGTCCGGCAAGCGGGTATTGGTGCGGGTGGACTATAACGTCCCGATCCAGGAGGGCAAGGTCAAGGACGACGCCCGGGTGATAGCCAGCCTGCCCACGCTGCGGCATCTGCTCGAGCAGGGGGCTACCCTGGTGCTCATCAGCCACCTGGGAAGGCCCAAGGGCGGCTTCGAGGAGGCCAGCAGCCTGGCCCCGGTGGCCAAGGTCCTCGAGCAGCATCTAGGAAAACCCGTCACCTTTATCGGCGGGAGCCCCGAGCTGACCCCGGCTTCGGAGGCCACGCTCGAGCGGGTCAAATCCCTACCCAAAGGCGCGGTGGCCCTCCTCGATAACGTGCGCTTCGAGCCCGGCGAGGAGAAAAACGACGAGGGGCTGGCCCGGAAGTACGCCCGGCTGGGCGAGGCCTTCGTGCTCGATGCCTTCGGCTCAGCCCACCGGGCCCACGCCTCGGTGACGGGGGTGGCCAAGTTCCTGCCGAGCTACGCCGGATTGCTGATGGAGCGGGAGGTCGAGAACCTCAAGCGGGTCATCGAGCACCCCGAGAAGCCCTACTGGGTGGTGCTGGGCGGGGCCAAGGTCTCGGACAAGATCGGGGTGATCGAGAACCTGCTGCCGCGGGTGACCGGGATGCTCATCGGCGGGGCCATGGCCTTCACCTTTATCAAGGCTCTGGGCGGGCAGGTGGGGAACTCGCGGGTGGAAGACGACAAACTCGAGCTGGCTCGAGACCTGCTGCACAAAGCCCAGGGCCTGGGCGTGAAGCTTCTGCTCCCCACCGACATGGTGGCGGCCCAGAAGATCGAGGCCGGGGCCGAGGGGCGGGTCTTCCCGGCAGACCAGATCCCCCCGGGCTGGATGGGCCTGGATATCGGCCCACAGACCCGCAAGGCCTTCGCCGAGGCGCTGCAAGGGGCCAAGACGGTTCTTTGGAATGGCCCCATGGGGGTCTTCGAGATCGAAGACTTTGCCGCGGGAACCCTGGCGGTAGGCCGGGCCATCGCCGACTTGCCGGGGGCCTTCACCGTGATCGGCGGGGGGGACTCGGTGGCGGCGGCCAACCAACTGGGGGTAGCAAAGAGGTTCAGCCACGTCTCCACCGGGGGCGGGGCCAGCTTGGAGCTGCTGGAGCTGGGCACCCTGCCGGGGATCGAGGCCCTGTCGTGAAGGGGGACCAAGCCTCCGCGCGCAGACCCCTGGTGGCCGGGAACTGGAAGATGCACAAGACCCCCACTGAGGCCCGGGCCTGGTTTGGGGAGCTGCTGGGCCGACTCCCGCAAACCCCGGCTGAAGCTGCGCTGATGGTTCCCTTTACCTCGCTCGCGGCAGCCCAGGGAATCCTCACCGGCACCGGCGTAGCTTACGGGGCTCAGGATGTCTCGGCTCACCTCGAGGGCGCCTACACCGGGGAGGTTGCGGCCCGGATGCTCAAGGATCTGGGCTGCGCCTACACCATCGTGGGCCACTCTGAACGGCGACAGTACCACGGGGAATCCGATGCCCTGGTGGCGGAGAAGGCCAAGCGTCTGCTCGAGCAGGACATCGTCCCGATCCTCTGCGTGGGCGAGCCCATCGCGGTGCGGGAGGTGGGGGATGAGGTGCCGTACACGCTGACCCAGCTCGAGGGCGGCCTGGAGGGAGTCGAGCCGGGCTCCCCCGACCGGCTGGTGATCGCCTACGAGCCGGTCTGGGCCATCGGGACAGGGAAGACGGCTACGCCCGACGACGCCGAGGCCATGCACGCAGAGATCCGAAGCTGGCTGGCCGGGCGCTTTGGCCCCGGGTTCGCCGAGGGGGTGCGGGTGCTCTACGGGGGCTCGGTCAAGCCGGATAACGCCGCCGCCTTGTTCAGCCAGCCCAACATCGACGGGGGGCTGGTGGGCGGGGCCAGCCTGAAGGTCGACGATTACACCCTGCTGCTCGAGACCTATAGGACCCCCCCCGGGTAGACTGGGGACATGCCGGCTGGACTCCACCCCCGCACCGGGCTCTCCCAGGAGAGCATCTTCTCCCACATGAGCCGCCTGGCCGTCCAGCACGGGGCGGTAAACCTCGGCCAGGGCTTCCCCTCAAACCCGCCTCCGGCCTTCCTGCTCGAGGCCGCCCGTAAGGCCATCGGCACCACAGACCAGTACACCCCGCCCGCCGGACTGCCCAAGCTGCGCGAAGCCTTGGCGGAGGATCTGAGGGCCGCCCCCGAGGATGTGGTGGTGACCAGCGGGGCCACCGAGGCCCTGCACGCCCTGGCCGAAGCCCTTTACGGCCCGGGGGACGAGGTGGTGATGCTCGAGCCCTACTTTGACGTCTACATCCCCCAGACCCGCCTAGCGGGGGCTACCCCGGTGCTGGTCCCCATGCGGCTGGGGGAGGGCTGGGAGTTGGACTTGGCCGCGCTCGAGCGGGCCATCACGCCGCGCACCAAGGCCATCCTGCTCAACAGCCCCTACAACCCCACCGGCTCGATCTTTTCGCAGCAGGATCTGGAGAGGATCGCGGCCCTGGCCCGCCAGCACGACCTGTGGGTGGTGAGCGACGAGGTTTACGATGAGCTCTATTTCCAGGGGGCCCCCGTCCCGCTGCGCCATCTGGCCCCCGAGCGGACCTTCACGGTGGGATCGGCGGGGAAGCGGCTCGAGGCCACCGGCTATCGGGTGGGCTGGATCCTGACCCCACCGGGTCTGGCCCCGCTGGTCGCGGGGATGCGCCAGTGGTCGAGCTTCTGCTCCCCGGCCCCGCTCCAGGCGGCGGTGGCGGAGGCCTTACCCATCGCCCGCCGGGAGGGGTTTTACGCGCAGTTGCGCCAGAGCTACCGCCGCCGGAGGGATCTATTGGCCAAGGGGCTCGAGGGGATGGGCATCCAGGTCTTCATGCCGCAGGGAACCTACTTCCTCACCGCCAAGATCCCCGGCGTCGAGCCGGAGACCCTGGTACGTGAGGCCCGGGTCGCGATCATCCCCGGCAGCGCTTTTTACGCGGAACATCCGGCCCCCGAGGGGCTGTTCCGGCTGGCCTTTTGCAAGGGGTACGACGAGATCGAGCTGGCCCTAGAGAGGCTGGGGGCCTATCTTGGCTGAACGCGCCCCCAGCTCAACAGGCCGGATGGGTCACTGAACTTTGATGGCGATCCTGCGGGCCTTGGCCTCGGGGGTCTTGGGCATGACCACCCGGAGCAGGCCGTTGTGCACCGTAGCCTGCACCCCGTCCACCTCTACGCCAGCGGGCAGGGTCAGGGTGCGCTGGAAGGTCCCGCGCGGGATGCCCTGGATCCAGTAGCGCCGCTCCTCCGAGGCCCCGGGATTAAAGTTGCCCCGGATGGTCAGTTGACGGCCCTCTAGGCTGATGTCCAGGTCATCTTTGCTGATCCCCGGCACGGCCATCTCCAGCACCACCTCTTCCCCGGTCTCGTAGAGATCCACCGGGTAGCCCTCGGCCAAGCGCCAGGAGTTGGCAAAGGAGGAAGCCACCTCACTCCACAGCCGGTCAAACTCGTTGAAGAGGTCGCCAAAACCGGCGTAGTTGGCCAGGCTCGAGCCTCTGAAGGGCACCGGTTGAGCATTGCTCCTGCGGGTGATGTCCAACATAGCCGAAACCTCCTTCCGTTCCGTTGTTGAGTGGTCCTGTTCGGGTCGAGATCAGACCCTACAATTTGAGTATATAAAACTTGAGCGCAGTTTTGTCAAGAGTGGCCATCCATGCACCGGCCAAAACCGCTAAACTATCAGCGTGGATACCGTTCGCTATCTGCAGGATGACGGAACCCCGCTGGGAGAACTCCCCTTCTCGGCGGAGGAGTTGTTGAGCGGATACCGGGCCCTGCGTCGGGCGCGGCACTTCGACGAGCGGGCCCTGGTGCTCCAGCGGCAGGGCAAGCTCGGGGTCTATCCTCCCTTTCTGGGCCAGGAGGCCGCCCAGGTGGGGGTCGCCTTGGCCCTCGAGCGGACCGACTGGCTGGTGCCCAGCTACCGCGAGACCGCCGCTGCCCTCACCCACGGTCTGCCCATGGCCAGCGCCATCCTCTACTGGAGGGCCGACCCCAGCGGTTGGCGCTTTCCCGAGGGGGTGCGCATCCTGCCCTTTTACATCCCCATCGCCACCCAGATCCCGCAGGCGGTGGGGGTGGCCCAGGCCGGGAAATACCACGGGGAGAACTGGGTCGCGGCGGCTTTTATCGGGGACGGGGGGACCTCCGAGGGCGACTTCCACGAGGGGCTCAACTTCGCCGCGGTGTTCGGCGCGCCGGTGGTGTTCGTGGTGCAGAACAACGGCTGGGCCATCAGCGTGCCCACCGAGAGGCAGATGAAGGTGCCCAGGGTGGCCAGCCGCGCCCAGGGGTACGGGATCTTTGGGGTGGTGGTGGACGGGAACGACCTGGTAGCGGTGTGGAAAGCGGCCCGGGACGCGGTGGAGCGGGCCCGGCGGGGCGAGGGGCCGACCCTGCTCGAGGCCCTCACCTACCGCATCGCCCCCCACACCTCCTCCGATGACCCGTCCCGCTACCGCAGCGAGGGCGAGGCCGAGGTCTGGAAGCGAAAGGATCCGCTGACGCGGATGCGGCGCTGCCTGGAGCACCTGGGGCTGTGGGATGAGGGGCGGGAAAAATCCCTGGTGGACGAGCTCGAGGCCGAGCTGTTGGCCGCCCTTGAGGAGGCCGACGGCTCCCCCCAGCCCGCCCCCTGGAGCATCGTGGAGGAGGTATTCGCCCAGATGAACCCCGACCAAAGGGCGGCTTGGGAGTATCTGCGGGGGGGTGCCCGATGAGCGCCGCTGTGCCGACGACCAAGACGCGGGTCCTCAACCTGGTGCAGGCGGTAAACGAGGCCTTGGACCTGGCCCTCGAGCGCGACCCCCGGGTGCTCCTCTTCGGGGAGGACGTGGGCCGGATGGGTGGGGTGTTCCGCGCCTCGGACGGGCTCCAGGCCAAGTACGGGGAGCACCGCGTCTTCGACACCCCCCTGGCCGAGAGCGGGATCATCGGGTATGGAATCGGGCTGGCCCTGGCGGGAATGCGCCCGGTGGCGGAGATCCAGTTCGCCGGGTTCCTCTACCCTGCCCTGGACCAGATCCTCTCGCACCTGGGCCGTTACCGACACCGTACTCGGGGACGCTACTCGGTTCCCATGGTCGTGCGGGCCCCCTACGGCGGCGGGGTCCACACCCCGGAGCAGCACGCCGACAGCCCCGAAGCCGTGCTCTGCCATGTGCCGGGGGTGAAGGTGGTGATCCCCTCGAGCCCCGAGCGGGCCAAGGGCCTGCTCCTGGCGGCCATCGAGGACCCCGACCCGGTGTTCTTCCTGGAGGCCATCAAGCTTTACCGTGGCGTGAAGGCCGAGGTGCCCGAGGGCTACTACACCCTGCCCATCGGCAAGGCCCGCGTGGTGCGCGAGGGGGGCGCAGCGACGCTGATCGCCTACGGCGGGATGGTCGAGGTCTGCCAGAAGGCCGCCGAGGTCGCGGCCAAGGAAGGGGTGGAGCTGGAGGTGGTGGACCTCGAGACCCTCACCCCGCTCGACACCGAGACCGTGGTGGAGTCGGTGCAGAAGACCGGGCGGGCGGTGGTGGTCTACGAGGCCATGCGCACCGGCGGCTTTGGAGCGGAGGTAGCGGCCCGCCTCGCCGAGGAGGCCATCGACCACCTCGAGGCCCCCGTGGTGCGGGTGGCCGGCTGGGACGCGCCCTACCCGCCCTTCAGCGCCGTGGAGAACTTCTACCGCCCCGACCCCCGGCGGGTGCTCGAGGCGGTGCGCAGGGTGTTGACCCACTGAACCCGTAAGCCCGCTGGTCCCCTCCAATGGGCCAGGCCGAGGCGCGCCGTCTGTCCCGACACGCTTCGTCAAGCCAAGCTCGAGCCCGGGATTCCACATTCCGCCTTGACAAGCAAGCTTGACAAATTGTCGCTGATCTTTTACCTTGCTGTCAAGGAGGCTTGACATGCACCCGTGGCATCTGTTCGAGGCTGAGGCCAAGGCCAAGGTGGAGCGGCTGCGGGCCGACGCCAGGCAGCAGCGCCTCCTGGCCCCGGTGAGCGTGCCCATCTTGGCCTGGGCGCTGGTGGCGATGGCTCGGCGGCTCGAGGTCCGGCCCATGAGCCTGAAGCGGGGGGAGGGGTAAGCCCTGATCATCGCGGCTCGGCTCGCGACGACGTCGCTGCGGTTTCGCCGCAACGCGGGGGAGGACGAGTTGGCCCGGGAGCTCCGCCCAGAGGCGATTCTGGGTCTCAACCTCGGTGAGCTTCTGTGCACCGGGTGGAGGCTGCGCCGATGAAGAACCGCCTGCGGGTTTTACGGGCGGAGCACGGCTGGAGCCAGGCCGACCTGGCCGAGCGGCTCCAGGTGTCGCGCCAGACCGTCAACGCCATCGAGACCGGGAAGTACGACCCCAGCCTGCCGCTGGCCTTCAAGATCGCCCGGCTGTTTGGCCTGACCATCGAGGACATCTTCGAGGACGAGGAGGCGGAGCATGCGGATAAGGCGAAAGTTTGAGGTCAACCTGGAGTGGCCCTTCCTCCTGCTGGCGGGCCTGATCGCCTGGCGCTATGGCGGCTACGTCACCGCGCAGGTCGTGGCCTGGGCCATGGCGGCGATGCTGCTGGTCAGCTTTGCGCTCTTGAGCCTGGTCGCCTCGACCAACCCCTACCATTCCTCGGTTCAGATCGGCGGGGTGAAGGTGGAGAGCCGCATCAGCCCCCTGCCCTCCCGGCGCACGCGGCTCTCGCTCGGGATGGGGGTGCTGGCCTTGGTTTACCTGGCCTGGCACGGGCACCCCTGGGCGCTGGTGGGCGCGCTGACGCTGCTGCCGGGGACCCATTCGCTGTGGGACGAGTACGTAGCCGACGTGCTGCGCCGGGCGCTGGTCCAGGCTGGCTTAGCCGGGATGCTGGCGGCGGTGCTGGGCGCGGTGTTCGGGGTGAGCGCCCTCGAGGTCGCGGTGCTGGCGGCGAGCGGCTACCTGCTGACGCTGCAGCTCTACCTCTACCGCTGGCAAAAGGCCGGGAGCCAAGGGCTCAGCCCGCCCCAGGACCCCTCATGAGGAAGACCCCCACCTGGCTCATCCTCTGGCCATCTCCACAAAAAGCTGGTGCAACCGGCTATCCCCGGTGAGCTCGGGATGGAAGCTCGAGGCCATCAGCCGGCCGCTGCGGACGAGCACCACCCGGTCTTTCTCCCGGGCCAGCACCTCGACCCCCGGACCCACCCTCTCGATCACCGGGGCCCGGATAAAAACCGCGTGGAAAGGGGTCTCGAAGCCTTTGATCTGCAGGGGTTCCTCGAAGGAGTCCACCTGCCGCCCGAAGGCGTTGCGATGGATGGCGATGTCGAGCAGGCCGGCTCGAGGTTGCTCGGGGTAACCGATGATCTCCTTGGCCAGCCAGATGGCCCCGGCGCAGGTGCCCCAGACCGCCAGCGTCCCCGCCTGAACCCGCTCCTGCACCGCCCGGTCAATGCCGTACTCGCGGGCCAGTTTGCCGATGGTGGTGGACTCTCCGCCCGGCACAATGAGGCCGGAAAGGCCCTCCAGATGCTCCTTCTTGCGCACCTCAGGGGCCTCTACCCCCAGCTTTTGCAGCATCAGCCTGTGCTCGCGAAAATCGCCCTGTAGGGCGAGAACCCCGATCCTCACGCCCAATATCGTGGGGGGTCTAGGGTCTGGAGTCAAGGGTCAGGTTGACAAAAGGCCCGCCAGAGCTTGCTTGGAGGGCTAGGGTTATCTGCACCCATCCCCCTGGGGAGGTCTCCTAGAGTAGAGCCATGCGTGCCCTCGCCCCCCTCCTCCTGCTGCTGGCCGCCTGCTCCCCCCCGTCGCCCCCCGGGACCCCCCTCGCCCTTCTCCCCCTAGAGGTGCTGGGGCCCGACGGCACCCGGGTCGACCTCCCCCTCTCCCTCTCGCGCCCGGCGGCCACCCTCAAGCTGCGGGTGCACGGGCTCGAGAGCGAGGCCGAGGGGCACCTGGAGGTAGACGGGGGCCCCCCCATCCCGCTGGACCACACCCGCTTCCGCATCGAGGGGCCGGGCGACCCGGCCATCCTGGCGGGGCTGGGAGGGGACACCCACCGCGACGGGAGCCCCTCCCGGCCCAATGGGGGGATCAACGGGGAGGTCTCGGTCTTCGACCTCTCCCTGCCCCTCCCCCTCCCCGCCGGGGCCCACAGGGTGAGCTTCGTGCTGGACCAGGCCCCGGGGATTAGCGCGGGCTACCGGGTGGTGCGGCTGGACCTTCTGGACGCCGCCGGCCACTCCGCCCTGGCCGCCCCCCTGGTCGAGGAGGACCCGGGGGGCTGGACGCCCCCCCTCCCCGGGGCAGAAGCCGCCGCGCGGGGCAAGGCCCTGTGGGAGGGGGCAAGGCTGCGCGCGAGCTTCCGCGACCCCACCCCGCTGCGGGGCCATTGCGGCAGCTGCCACGCCCCCGACGGGCGGGACCTGAAGTACTTCAACTACTCCAACCGCGCCATCATCGTCCGCTCCCGCTTCCACGGGCTGAGCCAGGAGGAGGGGGAGGCCGTGGCCAGCTACATCCGCAGCCTCCCGGTCTACGCCTCCCCCTACGCCCGCCCCTGGAACCCCCCCTACCAGCCCGGGCCGGGCCTGGACACCCGGGCGGTGCAGGACTGGGCCGCCGGGGCCGGCCTCGACGCGGTGGCCCCGGACCAGGAGGTCACCGGGCGGGCCCTGGAGGAGAGCGGGGCCTTGGCCACGGAGGCGCGCCTCAACCTGCGCGAGCTGCCCATCGCCCTGCAGCTGCCGGACTGGAACCACTGGCTGCCCCGCACTGCCCCGGAGGACCTCTTCGGGGACGGGTGGACGGCGCGGAAGGCGAGCGGCTGCCTCGAGCCGCGCTGCCTCACCCCGCCGGAGATGGCCCTGGAGATCGAGAAGAGGCTGGAGGGCGACCCCGCCTTCATCCGTTGCCGGCCCGCAGGGAACCCCCAGGGAGGGCTCCCCTCGGAGTTCGAGGTCTGGCTGGCCCGGCTGCTGCTGTACTACCAGCACGGCGGGCCGGGCCTCAAGGAGGGGGTGGAGGGGGTGCGGCAGGGGCTGGAGTACGCCCGTTGGCGCGCCGTACGGCAGTGGTACTGGATGCAGGCCTACGCCCTCGAGGACCGCCCGGAGGCCTTCCACGGCTGCTTTGCTGGGGCCCACCCGGAGCGGGGGGCCCCCTTGCCCCCCCGGGTGGAGGAGCGCGGCTGGCCGGGCTCCTTGGTCTTCGAGGTAGGCCACGCCATCTTCGGCCAGGAGGGGACCCTGCACACCCTCAAGGCCACCGCCACTGCCTCGGTGGAGACCGACCAGTACATCATGGACGCCTGGTACTGGCTG
>PSML01000160.1:0-2318 GCA_040290145.1 Meiothermus sp.
CGAGGCAGGGGTGCGCTTTAGCCTGGGCGCGGACCGGCTGCGGCTGGTCTTCGAGCTGCCGGAGGGCTTCGATACGCCCCTACCCCAGGGCCAGGGAGGTTACCCGGGGCGCTACGCCCTCGAGCTTCCCCTGTTCGTCCCCGGGCTCGAGGCGTTGTCTAGCCGCGATGGCGTGCCCCCCGCCTCCATCACCCTCTCGGCCCTCTACCAGCCCTCCTCCACCCGCCTCACCCTGACCCTGCCCCCGGGCCGGTTCTACCGTTACCGCACCTTTGTCTTGGAAGACCCCCGCCGCTATGTGCTGGACCTCTACTACCTGACCCCCGAGCGCAGTGAGCCGATCGCCCCTGGCTTCCGC
This sequence comes from Meiothermus sp., assembly GCA_040290145.1. Classification (GTDB taxonomy): domain Bacteria; phylum Deinococcota; class Deinococci; order Deinococcales; family Thermaceae; genus Allomeiothermus. The sequence continues at coordinate 359 of PSML01000160.1, forward strand.
TACCGCGAGGTCTGGACCTTTACCCCCGAGCCCCTGCGGCTCTACCTGCTCGAGGCCGACCCCGGCCGTTGGCGCATGGAGCCGGTGGGGCAGCCCGGGCTGCGGGCCCCCCTGCCCAGCCTGGCCCCCTCGGCCCTGGCCCTCCTCAACGGGGGCTACTTCGACCCCAAGAGCGGCACCCCCATCGGCCTATGGATCAAGGACGGGGTGGCCCTCAACTTCCCCTTTGGCCGCAGCACCCTGATGTGGGAGGGAAACCGGGTGTTCGCCGGGTTCCCCAAGTTCGGCACGGTGGTCGTAACCCAAAGCGGGCAGCGCCTGGCGGTGGGCATCAACCGCTACCGGGCCCGGCTCACCGCCCATACCGCGCCGGGTTCGGCCGGGCGGGCGGGGGAGAGTATCGCGGTGGTCGAGGGGGATCGGGTGATCGCTACCTATCCAGCCCCCTACGAACTCAAACCCGGCCAGTGGGGCCTGACCTTTCCCGCGGGGGAGACGCCCCCGGTGCGCACCGGGGAGGTCCTCAAGCTCTACGGCTGGCTCGAGCCCCCCTTGGCCCACGCGCTCGAGGCCGGTCCCCTCTTGATCCAGTCCGGGGCTTATGCCTTCGACCCCAGCAAGGAAGCCTTCACCGACCCCCGCCCCCTGAACGCCGTCACCCCCCAAGCCGCCGTGGCCTGGACCCAGAACGGCGGGCTGTGGCTGGTGGTCTCCGACCCTACCACCCCGCCGGTGCTGGCCCGGGCGCTGCAACAGTTCAACCCGAGCATCTGGGGCGCGATCCGCATGGATGCGGGCGGCTCGGCTCAGCTCTATGTGCAAGGCCGCCTCCGCACCCCCCTGATCGAGCCCCAAGCCCGCAAGGTGGTGAGCGGCTTGGCCCTCTACCCGGCTCGATGAACGCCCCCCGGGCATAGTGCGTTGAGCCCTACCTGGGCCAGAGGCGGGCCTATACCCTAAAGCCATGCACCGGGTCTGGGCCAGGCGGAGGGCCTGGAGGAAACGCCTGCAGGGGGCCCTGCTGGGCCTGCTGCTGCTCTTGCCCCTGACCCTGCTGGTCCATCCCGCCTGGGGGCTACTGTCCCTGCTGGCCCTTGCCTACCCCGCCCGCCGCGAGGAGAGGGCCGCCCTGGCCGACCTCGACCGCAAGTACGGCCTGGCCTACCGCAGCGCCCTCGAGGCCCCCCCCGACCACCCCTGGCGGGGAAGGCTCGAGGCCGAGGCCAGCGCCAGCCTGAGCCGAGCCCAGCCGCCCGCCTTCCCCTGGCCGCTGGCGCTGGTCTACCTGGCGCTGGTCGGGCTGATCTGGGTTTTGCCGCCGCTCCAGATCCCCGCGCGGTTCAGCTCCCCGCAGACCTCGCCCACCACCCCGCCTATCCCACCCCCGCAGACTTCGCCGGGGACAACCGAGCAGGCCCCCACAAACCCAGCCCCCACCGGGCAAAATCCCCCCTCCGACGAGCCCACCGAGCGGGCCTCACCCGGCCAGGCTCCCCAACCCACCCCGCCGGGCCAAGCAACCCCACCATCGGAAGGCTCGCCGCCCCAGCCCTCATCAGGCCGAGCGCCAACCCCGCAAAACCCCCAGAACCCGCCGAGTCCGGGCCAATCACCCACGGCCACCCAGCCGGGCCAGACCGGTCAAGCCCAACCCAGCCCGAATCCGCCGGGGCAGCCGAGCGACGCACGCCCAGACCAGCCGGGCCCTCCGGGTCAGGGGCCGCAGCAGCAACCCGGACCAGAGCAAACCGCCCAGCCGGGCCAACCCAGCAAGGCGAATCCGCCGGGGTCAGGCCAGAACGGGCAGCCCAGTCCAGCCTCGCCGGAACAGCCCCGCGAGGGGACGCCGCAGCAGCCCCAAGGCCCGGGTAGCCAGCAACCAGGACAGCAGCAGGGTCAAAGCACCCCCTCGAGCCCCCCCAGCGAGCGGGGCTCCGGGCCGGCTCGGCAGCCTCTGCCG
>PSML01000035.1:0-687 GCA_040290145.1 Meiothermus sp.
TGCTGGCCCGCCTCCCCGACACCAACAAAGGCAATACCCTCCGGCCCCGCGCCATCGCCGCCGACGAGGTCGGGCGGGTCTACGTGGGTGGAGTCGCGGCCTGCTGCATCGCCGACCGCCAAGGGGGTGGGCTCCAGCTCAATGGGCAGCCCCTCCCCGACTACGCCGGGGAAGACGCCTGGGTGCTGGTGACGAGCCCCGACTTCCAGCAAGACCTGCTGTGGATGGTGTGGAACAGGGGGGGCAAGGGGGAGGTGCGCGGCCTGGCGGCGGCCAGCGGGACCGCGGCCCTGGCCGGGCGAGCCAAGGGCCCCTTCCACACCCACCAGGCCCTGCAGGAGGTAGGCCACAGCGGGGCCAATGCGGACAATAGCAACGGCTATGCTTCCGTCTGGCCTGGCTGGCGGCCTGCCCCCTAAAGGCCGCCCGACCCTTGACCCCTTACACCCACCCTAAGCGAGCGAGCATGCCAACGTTTCTCCCCCTCCGATGGCCCCGCTGGTTGATTTTTCTGGGCCTGGCCCTCCCTGCCTGTCAGCCAAGCGGGGGGGTGCCCTCCGCGGACTTCACCCTCTCCCTGAGCCCCACCAGCCTCACCCTGACGCCGGGCGTCAGCTGGATCACTGCCCTCACCCTCACCCCGCAGAACGGCTTCACCGGCACGGTCAGCCTCAGCTTAGAGAAGCA